>JAYUUU010000368.1:0-10618 GCA_043754395.1 Vicinamibacteria bacterium | reverse complement strand
AGCGCCTCCTGATCGGTGGAATAACCGTGAACTCCCGCGTTCACGACGTCCACAGGGCACCCTGACGCCGACGCGACGGACTCGAGTCGCCGCGTGAGGGTCTCGTCCCGCTCGACCGCATAGCCCTCGATGAAGGAGTCGCCGAGCAGCAGAACCCGGGGCCGACCCGCAGGCTTCTTCGCCGATCGCTCGACATCGCGGAAACCAAGGGCGTTGATCGTAACTTCCGTCTGGTATTCACGCCGGTTATAGCGCACCGTCGCGCCCGGCTTGTTTCGCCATCCGAGGAGAGGGTCGAAGATCGTATAAGCGGCTTGTTCTCCAGACTTTCCGGGCGGACGAGACGAGATCATCCACCGCGCGGCGAGCTCGAAAACGCCCAGGCCCAACGCGATGCCAAACCCCGCAAGAGCGAGGTTTGAAGCGAGTGAGCGGAGCCTCTTCACGAACCGGATTCTCCTATTGATGAGGGGGGTGCGGGTAGGGGGTGCCTCCGAGCGTTCTGAAACTTGAACGCATCAACTTCAGATTTTCGCGAGGCCGGTCCATCATCTTGAATCGACGGCCATGCACCGGTGAACTCAATAAAGGGTTAAGCCGAAGCATTCACGGCGGTTCTAAAACATCCTGCATTCAGTATCCCGCTGGCTTGGCGCTTGCAGAGTTCAAATGGCAGATTACGTCCAACCCGACGTATTTCAAGAAAAAATCAACTTAGGAGATTCCATGAACCGCTTGAGAGGACTGCTCTCAGTCCCCGTCCTTGCCCTAATCGCCCTGGCCCCGATGGCCTCGGCTCAGATGACCCGAGGGGCGATCTCGGGCACGGTACGCGACCAGACGGCAGGCGCCGTCCCGGGCGTCACCGTCACCGCCACGAACACCGAGAACGGCGCTACCCGGTCGGCCGTCAGCGACGCCATCGGTTTCTACCGGTTGCCTGCCCTCGAGCCCGGCACGTACCAGGTCCGGGCCGACCTTTCGGGCTTCACACCGTTTTCGACCTCGGTCAAGGTCAACGCCGACACCGACGTCAAGATGGACGTGGGCCTCAAGATCGCGACCCTGGGCGAGGCAGTGACCGTTGAAGCTTCCGTCTCGACCATTGCACTGAACCGAACGTCCCCTACAGTCGGCACCACCAGCACCGCGCGCCAGGTCGTCGAGCTTCCGCTCTCGGCCGACCGCAACGTGAACAACCTGATCGCCACGTCGCCAAACGTCAACCGCGTCTCCGGACAGGGCACGTTCGCGGCGAACGGCCAGCGTTCGCGCAACAACAACTACATGATCGACGGTTCGGACAACAATGACATTTCCGTCACCATCGCGACCACCCAGGTGGTTCCCGAGTCGGTGGCCGAGTTCCAGGTCCAGACCAACGCCTACAGCGTCGAGTTCGGCCGCAACAGCGGCGCTCAGGTGAACGTCATCACCAAGTCCGGTTCGAACACGTTCCGCGGCGAAGTGTGGGACTACTACCGCGACAGCAAGCTCGGCTCGCTCACTAACATCGAGAAGGCCAGCGGCCTCACCGAAGCGCCCGAGTACTCGCGCCACCAGGCCGGCCTCAGCGTCGGCGGGCCGATCATCAAGGACAAGACCCACTTCTTCGCCCTGTATCAGTACGATGGCGACAAGGCTCCGGCGACCCAGGGGGCGACCACACGCATGATGACGCCGGCCGGCTTCGCGGCGCTCGCGAGCGTGCCGCTACGTCCCGGTCAGTCTGCGGCCAGCCGTCAGGCCGTGCTCGCCCGCCTCAGCTTCCTGAATGACGTGTACTCGCAGAATCCGTCGTTCCGCAATCTCTCGAACGTTCTGGTGAACGGCGTGAACATCGAGACCGGGCAGGTCAATATCCCCCGCAAGAATCCGAGCAAGTACCACACGTTCAACGGTCGCCTCGACCACCGGGTCACGGATAACGACAGCGTCACTCTGCGCTACTACTACAACAAGCGCGCGGATACCAACGCGATCAGCAACTGCGCCTTCGGCACGCTGTTCTGCGGCGACCAGGATCTCAAGGACACCAACCTCGCGGCGAGCTACACACGCGTATTCGGTTCCAGCGTGGTGAACGAGGCCCGCGCCTCCTGGGTCCAGCGCGATCTGCTTTTCCCCGAGAACGATCCCAAGAGCCCGACGGCCACCATCACCGGGCTGTTCACCATCGGCGGCGCGGCGAACTTCCCCCAGAGCCGCGTGACCGATGCCTACCAGTTCTCGAACACGACCACCTGGACCAAGGGCAAGCACACCCTGAAGTTCGGCGTCGACCTCCGCCACAACAAGGCCGACAACCAGTCCAACTTCGACTCCAAGGGCACCTTCACCTTCTCCAGCCTGCAGGACTACCTGAACAACAACGCGTTCTCGGTTGTTCAGGCGCTGCAGACCGCGAGCTGGGTGGCGAAACAGTGGCAAAACGCCTTCTACATCCAGGACAACTTCCGCGTGACCCCCGACCTCACTCTCAACATGGGTCTGCGTTATGAGCTCTCGGGCGTGCCCCTCGGCATGTTCGGCGCCACCGACGCTGAGAGCCTCGCCGCCGGCGTGGCCCCCCCGCCCGCCAAGGACACCAACAACTTCGCCCCTCGCGTGGGCTTCAACTGGTCCCCGAGCTCGGGCGGTGGTTTCCTCGGCGACGGCAAGACGGTGTTCCGCGGCGGCTTCGGCATGGGCTATGACGTTCTCTTCTACAACCTGCTGACCGTCAACGGCTCCAACTTCCCGCGCGTCTCCACAGCGAATGTCAACAACGTGTTGGACCTCTATCCCAACCTGCTCACTGGCGGAGGGGCCCCGGTCTTTAACGCCCTTAACGGCTGGACCAACTCCGACCGGAACACGGTGAATCCCGACTCCAAGTTCTGGAGCTTCTCCGCGGGCCGTGAAGTCGGTCAGTTCGTGGTCGAAGCGGGCTACACGGGCTCTTCGTCGGGTCATGGCATCAACCAGATCCATGCCAACCCCGCGGTGCTGACCCCGGCCCAGGCCGCCCTCGTGGCATCCACCAGGAACTCCGCGGCCATCCCCAGCGTCCAGGCCCGCCGACTCAACCCCGCGTGGGGCGTCCGCACCCTGATCCCGGCGTATACCGGCCCGGGCGGCAACGACGTCGAGGCCACCTCGAAGTACCACGGCGGGTATCTCTCCGTGAACAAGAGAATGGCGAACGGTCTTCAGTTCGGCGCCTCGTACACCCGCAGCCAGTTCAAGAGCAACAACGACGCGTCACTCGGCGAGGGAGGAACCGATGGTTCGAGTCAGCGTCCTCAGAGCATGTTCGACTACGAGGCTGAGTGGTCCCTCTCTCAATTCGATGTGCCGAACCGTTTCGTCGTGAACTACCTATACGAACTCCCGGGCCCGAAGTCGGGCATCCTGAAGCAGATCCTTGGAGGATGGCAGATCTCCGGCATCACCGCGTTCCAGTCGGGGCGTCCCTTCACCATTGGCACCGGCGTCGACTCCAACGGAGACGGCACCACCGGCTCCGACCGGCCGAACCAGAACGGCTCGTGCGGAGTGACTTGGGATGGCGACCACCGCGGCTTCACCAACGACGGCTGCTACACCGCGCCACTTGGAACGAACAATCTGCCTCTCGTGAACGGCCTCGGCAACGGCACGGCCGGGCGCAATACGGAGCGGGGCGCTGCGTCATGGACCACCGACTTGAGCCTCATGAAGCGGTTCTTCCTGTTCGGCAATCGCCAGCTCGTGGTCCGGGCGGATGCGTTCAACGCATTCAACCAGGACGCGTACGGGATCCCGGTCGTCAGCATGTCGAGCGCCAGCTTCGGCACCAACACCAACAACTGGGGCCGCCGCATCGTGACCCTGAGCGGGAAGTTCATCTGGTAGTTCCACTCTGAACTGGGGGGCCGCAACGTGCTCAGCCCCCCAGACCCCCGCGTGGCCCAAGGCCAGGCTGCGCGCCTCCGGCCGAAGTGAATTCGGCCTCCGCTAGCCTGAGCGCGAATGGGTGTCGTTGAGGCGCTCCCGCTCTGGCGGGGGCGCCTTTTTTTGCTTCAGAGTTTCCGGGCACGTATCAGCGTGCCCCTACCTCTCGTCCATGGGCGGCAAGTAACGTCTGGGGTTTCATGCCCCGCCCCTTCGGCCAGCACTTCCTCCGCCACGATCCGGCCCACGACCTTGTTGACCTGATCGATCCTCGGCCGGAGGAGACTTTTCTCGAGATCGGCCCGGGGGCGCTTGCCATCACGTCGCTCCTCGCCGCCCGATGCGAGTCCGTAGTGGCGATCGAAATCGATCAGCGCCTCGTGACTCAACTCCGAGGCCAGGTCCCGAAAAACGTCACAGTCATCCACGGGGATGCTCTCGAACTCGATTATCGGGCTCTTGTCCCTAAAGGCTCGCGGCTCGCGGGGAACCTGCCGTACGCGATTTCGAGCCCCCTGCTGAGGCGCTTTCTCGAACACCGGGATCACTTCAAAGACGCCCACCTGATGCTTCAGAAGGAAGTGGCCGAACGTGTCGCCTCGCCCCCGGGGTCGAAGGCTTACGGCATCCTCTCGGTTTTTTATGGCCTTTGGGCCGATGTCACCATCGTCCAGCGTCTCAAGCCCGCCGATTTCTCGCCGCCGCCCCGGGTCGACTCGGCGGTCATCCGCTGCCGTTTCCTCCCCGAACCCCGCCACTTCGTTCGGGACCTTCCGGCCCTCGAAACCCTGGTCCGGCTGTCGTTTACCCAAAGGCGCCGGACGATTGAAAATAACCTAAGACTTAGGTATCCTGACCTCAAGCATTACTTTAAGTCTGCTGGGATATCGGAAGTCCGTAGGGCTGAAACACTTACGGTCGCCGAATTTGCCCGGCTGGCCGAAGTGTTGCCTGCAGCCGTTGACCTCACCCAACCTTGAATACCGATCTCCGAATCACACCGATCGGGGGACTGGGCGAGTTCGGCATGAACTCGCTCCTTCTCCAGTCGGGCGAGGATCGTCTGCTGATCGACGCGGGCCAGATGTTTCCGGAGTGGGACAACGGCGTCGAGCGGATGGTCCCAGACTACGAGCGTCTCGGCAAAGGCCGGATGCACGCGATTCTGCTGACCCACGGCCACGAGGACCACATCGGTTCTCTAAGCCAGGCGCTCCAATGGGCCAAGGCGCCGGTCTACGGCACGCCTTTTACACTTGGCCTCGCGCAACGCGGGCTCGACGAGTCAGGCATGGACGCCGACCTCAAAACCCTGGCGCCGGGAACGCCGATCGAACTTGGCCCTTTCCGAGTTCACTCGCTTCCCGTGGCTCATTCGACGCCGGGCTCGGTGTCGTTTGTCATCGAGTGCCAGGGCCTCGTCATCCTTCACACCGGCGACTTCAAGCTCGCGAAGACGGCACCCCTCGCGGAGAGAACGAACCTCGAGCCCTTCGCCGAGTGGGGCCGGCGGGGCGTCGACGTGATGTTGGGCGACTCCACCGGAGCCGAGACCGCGGGCGTCACCGGCCACGAAGACGACATCATCCCAGGACTCGAAGCCGCTTTCGATGAAGCGGAAGGCCGCGTGATCGCGACCTGCTTCTCGTCTTCCATACCTCGCATCGAGCGCATCGCGCGGGTGGGCGGCAAGCAAGGACGCAAGGTCGCCTTCGCGGGCCGGCGGATCATGGAGAACGCGACCCTCGCCCGCGATCTCGGTCACCTCACTATCGACGCCGAAGTGCTGAACCTCGAAGACGCGGTGACCGGGACGACGCCTTCGCGGCATCTGCTTTTCTTCGCAGCCGGCTCGCAGGCCGAGCCGCGCTCAGCCCTCTCGCGCATGGCCGCGGGCGACCATCCCCTGGTGAAGATCGAGAAGGGCGACCTCGTTCTCTTCTCCTCGCGCGTTATTCCCGGCCGCGACCGGATCGTCTCGCGCCTCATGGGCCGCCTCATTCGCGCGGGCGCCCGAGTCATCCACGGCGGTTGCGCTCATGTGCATGTCTCGGGACACGCGGCGCAGGACGAACTAAGCGAACTCGTGAAGCTCGTGAAGCCTGCAGCCTTCGTCCCTCTGCACGGAGAGTTGAGGATGCTCGCCGCTCACGGACGCCTCGTCCTATCGGCGCTCGAAGGCGATGTGCGCGTGCACGTCATCGAAAACGGTGAGGTTTTGCGGGTGAGCGAAACCTCGTCGCGCATCGAAGACCGCATCGCGATACCGAAGCGCTGCATCGGCGTCGGACTCTCAGGCGACCTTTCCGACGAACTCCTGAGCGAGCGGCACAAGCTCGGCGCCGCGGGAATCGTGAGCCCGATCGTCTACGTCTCGGCCTCGAACGGACGCTGGGCGCGCCCCTGCGAGATCGTCACGCGCGGATTCCTGAACGGCGAGGGGGATGGGCCCATCACCGCGGAGATCCTCGACACCGTGAACGCCACCGTGCGCGAGCGAGAGCCAGGTGAAAGCACCGACGCTCTGCGCGCGAGTGTTCAGACCGACGTGACGCGCCTGCTCCGAAGGCGCTTCCAGCTCCGGCCCGTCGTGGCGCCGGTCATGGTGGAGGTGTGAGCGCCGTGGCCAGCACCTCGCGAACTTTGTGGCCCGAACTCAAGGGCGCGTGCCTGCTCGGCTTCGCGGTGATGCTGCTGCTGTCTTTCGCCACCTACGATCCTCACGATCCAACCCCCTGGTTCAGCACGGGTGCGATGGGCGAACCTCACAACTGGATCGGACGGTATGGCGCTTTCATCTCCGAGCTGTTCGTGGGCCAGGCGTTCGGCATCGCCGCTTTCGTCCTGCCCCTCGGTCTCCTCCTCGCGGGCTGGCGGCTTTTGTGGCGCGAGGAACTCGACGCCGCGGTGACGAAGAGCGTCGGCCTCATCGCCTTGCTCCTCTCTCTCGCGGCCTTCGCGTTCATCGCCCTCAAGACCGTGCCCTTCTCGGGCCAGGAGGTCCGCGCGGGCGGCGCCATCGGCGAAAGCGTCGCGGCGTTCCTCACCCTGCGCGTGGGCCGCTTCGGCGCGGTGGTGGTGCTGGGGCTGTCCCTCTTCGCAGGCATCATCCTCACGACGCAGTTCTCCTTCTCCGCTTTCCTGACGTCTTTCACCGGCTGGATCGTGGCCAGAGTGACGGGCACGCGCGTGGCCGTCGAGCATTGGCGGGAGACCCGGCGCAAAGAGCAGCTTCGTCTGCAGGTGATCCGCAAACACGCGGCGCGCACGCAGGAAGGCGACGACGAAGAACCGAGCGAGTTGCCCGTGATCGACCCGGCCGAGGCGCGCTACATCGATCTGCCCCTGCATGAAGAGACCGCCGTCGCGGCGCCGTCGGTGTCCGCGACCTCCGCGGCGCCGCCGTCCCATCCAGGCCTCGCGTTCGACCCTCCGGCGGATCCCGCGGCTTATCCCATCCGCGGCTCGCAGAGCATGAGTCTCTCGAGCATCCCCTCGCCCTACGTCCGGCCGTTCGAGGATTTCGACCTCCGCCCCGCTCAAGCCGAGGCTGCGCGGCGTTTCGACGACGACATCGACGATGCCTTCCCCACTTCGCCGCCGCCCGTACCCCCCGCGGCCGTATCGGCCCTATCCGTCGTTCCTATTCAGACATCGATGATTCCAGACACCGGGGCGGGAGCGTCGGCTGCGGCCGCCCCTCCCCCCGTGGACGCGCCCTCTCGCGCGGCCTTGCGTCGTCGGCGCGAGCCTCTCTCGGCCGAAGTTCAGGACGCGCGTTCAGCGGTGAAGCGCGGACGCTATTCACTTCCGCCCCTGAGCCTTCTCGACCCCTCGGTCTCCGCCTCGTCGTTCGACCGCAGCAAACTCACCGATCGCGCGCGAGTGGTCGAGGCGAAGTGCAAGGAGTTTGGCGTGGCGGGCGCCATCGTGGAGATCCATCCCGGCCCCGTGGTCACCACCTACGAGTTCAAACCCGACGCGGGAGTCAAGTACGCGAAAGTGGTTTCGCTTGCCGACGACCTCGCCCTCGCCCTCGAAGCGGAATCGGTGCGCATCGACCGCATGGGCGGGCGCGGCACTGTCGGCATCGAGATCCCGAACGAAGACCGCGAAATGATCGGTCTGCGCGCGGTTCTCGATTCCGACCTCGCCAAACGCTCCTCCGCGCGCCTGCTCATCGGCCTCGGCAAAAACGTCGCGGGCGATACCTACATAGCCGACCTCGCGACCATGCCCCACCTCCTCATCGCGGGCGCCACCGGCACCGGCAAGAGCGTCGGCCTCAACTGCATCATCGCAAGCCTTCTCTTCCACACCACTCCCGATGAATGCCGGCTGATCATGATCGACCCGAAGCGCCTCGAACTCGGCGTGTACGAGGGCATTCCTCACCTCCTCGCTCCGGTCGTCACGGAGCCGAAGCTTGCGGCCAACGTCTTGAAATGGGCGGTAGGCGAGATGGACAAGCGCACCCGCATCCTCGCCGCCGAGGGCGTGCGCAACATCGAGCAGTTCAACAACATCATCAAGAGCGATGGCGAGGCCGAGTCGGGCCTCACGCCCCTCCATTACATCGTGATCGTCATCGACGAACTCGCCGACCTCATGATGGTCTCCTCGAAGGAAGTCGAGGAATCGATCACGCGTCTGGCCCAGATGGCGCGCGCCGTCGGCATCCACCTGATCCTCGCGACCCAGCGTCCCTCGGTCGACGTCATCACCGGCCTCATCAAGGCGAACTTCCCTGCCCGCATCTCGTTCCGCGTTTCGGCGCGTGTCGACTCCCGCACGATTCTCGACGCGAGCGGCGCCGAACAGCTCCTTGGCCGCGGCGACATGCTCTTCCTGCCGCCCCAGAGTTCGCGCCTCGTTCGCGTCCACGGCGCCTACGTGTCGGAGAAGGAGGTCGCGCGCCTCACCGAGTTCCTCCGCACCACCGGCGAGCCGACCTACGACACCACAGTCGGCAAGACCGAAGTGTCGGCAGCAGAGAAAGCGCGCAGCGAGGACCGTGACGACCTCTTCGACGAATGCGTGCGCCTCGTGGTCGAGCAGGGCCAGGCCTCGACCAGCATGTTGCAGCGCCGTTTCCGAATCGGCTTCTCCCGCGCCGGCCGTCTCATCGACCTCATGGAGCAGGACGGCATCATCGGCCCCGCCGATGGCGCACGGCCCCGCGAGATTCTGGTTCCGAAGAACTACTTCAGCGAAGTGGACACGAGGCAGACGTGAAACGCCTGTCCCGAAACTTAGCGGCGATCGCCGCCGCTCTCCTCTGGGCCTCCGCTCTTCTCGCACCGGTGTCTGTCGACGCGGCTCAGAAGGCGCGCACGCCGTCGGTTAAGGCGAAGGCTCAGACCTCACGGTCCTCGACGACGACGAGGAAGCGCTCTTCGAAACCATCAGCCGCACGACCGAGACCGACACCCCCTCCGGCGAAGCCGGACCGCACTGTCTATCTCGCGGCGAAGGGTGCCGAAGCGCGGCTACGCGCCTCGCCCCGGCTCAAGGCGAGGGCCTCGGAATGGGAGAAGGTGACAAGCGCCTACCGGTCGGTGGTCTCCCGCTACCCCCGTAGTTCGTATTGCGATGACGCGCTCCAAAACGCAGGCAATCTCCAGCGTGAAATGGCTCGAATCTTCAAGAGCCGTAAGTACGCGGACCTAGCACTTGATTCGTATGGCCTCATCGTTTCCGAGTATCCCGGCAGCAAACTCGGCGAGCCGGCGCTCTTCGCGACCTATCAGATCCTGAACGAGCGCGATCAGACCGCGGCGGCGCGGGACGCGGCCGCGAAGTATCTCGCCGCGTATCCGGATGGCGTCAACGCCAAGTCGCTGCGCGCCGCGGTGAAATCCGCGAAAACAGAGCGACCGACGTCCGTGACGGCACCCGCAACCTCCCCCTTGCCCCGAGGCGGTACTTCGTTCGAGCGCACGGATGTGAACTCCACCGGCCACGTCCAGATCTTCGGCGTCCGCTTCTGGAGCGGCGAAGCCTCGACCCGCGTGGTCATCGACCTCGACCGGAAGGTGGAGATCAAGCAGGACCGGCTGCAGAGCCCGCCGCGACTCTTCGTGGACCTCATCGGAACCCGCCTTCACCCAAACCTCATCGGCAAGAGTTTCCCGGTCGGCAACGCGTTCCTGAAGCAGATCCGGATCGGCGTTAACCGCGAGAACGTCGTCCGCGTGGTCATCGACTTCGGCGAAGCCTCGAGTCACAACGTCTTCTTCCTCGCCGATCCCGAAAGACTCGTCATCGACGTCAAAGGCGAACCGTCGCGAGGCATCACGACCGCGATGGCCTCGTCGTCACCCGCCCCGATGCCGGGTGGAACCGCGGCGCGCGAGGTCATGGAGAGCGTCGAGGTGAACCAGCCCGTCCCCGTCGTGAACGAACCCACGCCGCTCCCCGCCACACCCGAGCCCACCTCGGCGCTCCTCTCGACGCCCGTTCCCGTCGCACCGCCCACACCCGCGCCCGTGGCCCGGCCCACACCTTCGCCTTTGCCCGAGCCGACGTTCCTGCCCGCTCCCACCCCCCGGCCGGCGGCTACACCCGTGAACGCCGGCAGCAGCGGCGCCGTCCCCACTCGTAATCGCGACGGCAGTTATTCGCTCGCACGCCAGCTCGGTCTCGGGGCGCGACGGATCGCCCTCGACGCCGGCCACGGCGGGCACGACCCGGGTGCGATCGG
>JAYUUU010000367.1:0-1880 GCA_043754395.1 Vicinamibacteria bacterium | reverse complement strand
GAGGTTCGTGCTGCCGCGGGCAAGGCGCCGACGCCGCTTCCCATCGCGAACAGCAGACCGCCGCGATCCTCGGCGATTCCGTAGATCGTAAGGGCGTCGAATCCCTCGAACGTCGCCTCCGTGACCCACACGGGCTGCCCCTGTCCGTCGGTCCGGAAAGTCAGAACGCGCCTCTCGTTCGAGACCCAATGAACGCCGCTCCGATCGATCTCGATGGAGCGGAAGCTCTCGCGGTCTCCGCGCAGGAAGCGCACGCCGCGCCCCATAAGAAGAACATTGAGACCCGCCTCGACGGTTCCCATCCAAAGCTGTCCTTCCCGGTCCGACAGCAGAGTCACCGCCGCGGCCCGCGCGCGGTCGTTCCGCGACTCGACCGGGATCAGGCTGCGGCCCGAGAGGGTGAGGACGCCCAGGTTCGTGGCGACGAACACCTGGCCCGATGCCGTGATGGCAAGGGCCTTGTGGCCTGAAATCCCTTCTGGAAACGGAATGGTGTCGACCACACCGCCCGCGTCGGCGCTCACGATGGACAGGCCACGCGATGAGGTGAAGTAGACCTTGCCATGAACCTCGGCCACATGGTCGAGCGGCGAGGTGCTGTCCTCGGAGGCCTGGAACTGGGCGGAGCGTTGCAGGCGCGTGCCCGCGGGCGAGAGCCGAAGGAGGCCGTGGCTCCGGGTGGCAAGCCAAAGCGCTCCCGCGCTGTCGATCGCGAAATCACCGGCCTCGAACGCGAGGGCGTCATCGATGCCGACCACGTGCCACGACTCGCCGAGCTGACGGAGTAGCATGCGTTCGCCGGCGAGCGCCCAGAGCGTGCCATCGCGCGCCCGCACGAAGCGTTTGATCCCCGCGTCCGCCGCGGCAGGCGGAAGAGATACGGGCTCGAAGCGCTCGCCCACCAGACGGAACATGCCGCTCGCGGTTCCCACCACGAGCGATCCCGAGGGTTCCTCGGCGATGGCGGTCACCGAGGCCCGCAGAAGACCCTGCTCGGGACCGAACGTCTTGATCGCCGGGCCCCCAAGCTGGGCAAGGCCCGCGGTGGTTCCGGCCCAGAGCCCGCCAAAGCGGTCCTGATACAGACTCAAAACCTGAACGGCCGGCAGGCCCTCTCGCAACGAAAAGTTGGCGTCTGGAACTACGAACTCCAGCTTTGCGGCCAGAAGCAGGGCGGTCGCAAAACTCATCAACATGGGGGCTTCAGTCTATCCACATCCCCCGTCGCGGATAATTCAACACTCCATGCCGAAAGAACCGCCGAAGATCATCGCCCCGCCGCTGCCTGAGGCCAGGGCGAGGATGGTCGGCTGGTTCGATCCCGGTCCGCTTGTCGCTACCGGCCTGGACGTGATGATCTCGACGCTCTTCGGCCGCCATTCCGATTATCGGCTCCTCGAAGCGCTCGCCGCCGGGACCAGCAACGACATCTACGACTACACGCTCCTCGATGGCGAGCGGCGCGAGGAGTTCTGGCTCGACTACATGGCCGACACCGGGGACGGCTGGAACTCGACGTACGCTCTCGCCTATTGGATCACTCGTCCGACCCTGAGCCTGCCCACCTCATACGGCGCCAAGTTCGAAACCCGCGCCGGGAACATTCTTCTCTTCGGCGGCGATCAGGTTTATCCCGCGGCTTCGCATCGCGGGTATGTCGACCGCCTCGTGAAGCCTTTCGAGACCGCGCGCAACTATTCACCGGACCCCGCCCCCGATGTCTTCGCCATCCCAGGTAATCACGACTGGTACGACTCTCTGGTTTCCTTCTCGCGCCTCTTCTGCAGCGGACGCTGGTTCCAGGGTTGGCGAACCCGGCAGAAGCGGAGCTACTTCGCGCTCAAGTTGCCGCAAAGGGTGTGGCTGATCGGCGCCGACGT
>JAYUUU010000366.1:0-4379 GCA_043754395.1 Vicinamibacteria bacterium | reverse complement strand
GCGTTTGCCGGATACGAGCGAGACGTTCGTTCCCTAAGGCGCGTCAAAGGCGCCGCTGCACTACTTCTCTATGGCCTCGTCTCACGCCCCGCCCTCGCGGATTCCGCCGCCGCGCTCTTTTCCTGCATGCCCCGGCTGGCGGATTCAGTCGTTCGCCTCTTCGGCGATCAGATCTGACCGAGTGCTTCGATATCGGCCCGTTTTTCTTGATTGAATCCGAGAGATCGGAGATAATCCGCGTTCGCGTCGGTTGAGCCAAGGATGAACGCCGACGACGAAGGGGCCCGCTAGCTCAATGGTAGAGCAGAAGACTCTTAATCTTTTGGTTGGAGGTTCGAGTCCTCCGCGGGTCACCAGTTCCCTTCGATGAGCCCTCTTCGATGAGCCCTCTTCGATGAGACAGACCGCGCCCTATGGCGCGGGGTTTGGCGGTCCGAAGAGGAACAGTTCCATCTCGTCACGGAGCTTCTTCCGCGCGTCGGGATCGGCCATCGAGAGACCGTAGTGGTTCATGATCGTGCGCGACTGCTCCTGCCACATTTCCCAGGCCTGCTTCGAGATCGAGGCGTAGATCTTCTGCCCTAGCGGGCTCGAGAAGGGCGGCTTGTCGAGGCCGGGTAGCAAAGCGCCGAGCTTCACGCACTGGACCTGGTATTCGTTGCTCATTAGCTCCTGGTTTCCACTGGGGGGTTGCCGGTAAGGAGCGAAACAACGCGCTCCAGTTCCCGAACCCGCCTATTGAGATCCGCCACTTTGGTCACGAGGTCTTCGCCCTCGTCTTCGGCATAACGCCGAACCGCGGGAGTCAGCACTTCCTCGGCGCCCTCGACCGCGAGCAGGTGCGTCCAGCGCGCTTCCTTTTGCCCGGGCGCCCTCGATAGTTCGCGCACAAGAGGCTCAGGCAGCGCCGCGAGCGAGCCGAGAGTGTCTTCCAACTCGCCGATCGTCGCGAACGCGTGCATGCGTTCGCTTCTATTGCGCAACTCGCCGGGAGTCTGCGGACCGCGAAGCATGAGAAGGGTCATTACCGACTTGGAAGCGGCGCTGAGCTCCCAGCGCGCATCGAGACTGTGGCGCCACCTCGTGACACGAACCCCCTCGGCCCTTGAAACCAGGCCGTCCTGGTACAACTGCCGCAGGGTCCCGTGAACCGCTCCTTCCGACATCGCAATCACCGGCTCGCGGGCGGTCTTCTGGTTGCAGGCCTGGATCAGAGCGTTGACGGTAAGGGGGTAAAGCTCGGGAGTCGTCTGTTCTTTTTCGAGCAGAGCCCCCAGGACGCGGAGTTCCGCGGCTTCGAGCGGGCGAGGGACCTTCTGCACGAGTGAAGCTTATCCGAGCAGTCCTGCGGACCTCCGGCCCGGGGCTCGTTTCGACTTCGCCCGGGGTCGCGTCTATTTCCTGCGGCCCTTCGCGGGGCCGTGGGAGCGACCATGACCGGAATCGTGATCGTGGCTGGGCCCGTGGTCATGGCCATGGTCGTGGTCGTGGGCCTGGGCGTGGTCGTGCGAGTGCGGCCCGGCGTGATCGTGCGAATGGACCCAGTCGGGGCCGTGGCCATGCAGGAAGTCCGGGTGGTTGTGCCCTTCAGTCATCACCCACTTGAAGAGGTCAGGCGAGTGTTTGGCGAGCTTCTTCGCCACCTTCTTCTGGTTTGCGTCCGGCTCCGTGTGCGCGTGGAAGTGGAAGTGGTTGTGAAGCGTCCCATCGGTTCGGCCAAAAGCCAGCACGCCGTGCTCGCTCGCGAAAGCCCCGTGGTTGATATAGGGAGGCCGCCAGAAATAACCGCCCGTCGGCAGATTGCCGAATTGCATCATCCAGGAGGTTCCCCAGATGTGATACGCCTCCTCCGCGCAGTCGTGGAAGGAGATGTTGTCCTGCCAGAAGCCCGGAACCATGCAGTACAGGAACGAGAGCGCCTGAGTTTCCTCATCCATCCTGAGAACTTTGATGAGGCAGCCGGGCTCGGTCGCAGGGAAGAGGTTCGGCACCTGCCACGGCATGTCGTCATAGGAGTGGGTCGCGACAAGTTCCGAGCGTCTAGCACCGCTCGCGTCCTGATCGGACTCGATGAGGTTCGGCTCCCGGTCGTTGTACATCAGGAGCATCTCGCAGCCCTGGGTCGTCGAGATTGCGGGAATGGAGACGCCCTTCGGAATGAAGGTGTAGTACCCCTTCGTGCACAGCTTGTCCCCGAGCATGAAGGTTCCTTTCATGCTGAGGATTTCGACATCGGACAGCGATAGCGAAGGCGGCTGTTTGTACCCGCCCTCGAGCTGCACCGTCATCGTGCAGGCTCCCGTGTCCTTGTCAATCGAGAGCATCTTGTAGTTCATCCCGCGCTTGAAGCCGGGAAGAGTCATTCGCTTGAAAGGGACGTCGCGATCGACGAAGGGTTCAATGTGTCGGCGGGCCATGGCTTGGTTTTTCTCCGGCAGGAAAAGAGGAAGGTTCGGTCGTGAACTCAGAAAACCACTCGGATGCGTTTCGGGACCGGCGGGATCTCCTCCGGCCGAACCTTGCGCCTGATTCCGGCGTGGACCGAGAAGCCACGCGTCTGCAGGCGCTGATAGAACTCCTTCACCCACTTGATCCGTCGATCATTGAGGGCGTTCATCTCGCGGACGATGCGCCTATAGATCCGCTCCTGTGCCTGCACCTCGCGCCGGATCCAGAGCTCGACCTCCGCGGGGCGTTGGATCGCCTTCGGGCGAATTGTGGAGGACCGGCGCGCGGTTCGTGCCGTAGGCGCGGTTCGGGGGACGGCCTTCTTCTTCGTGGGCATGGTGACTCTCGGTATTGGCTAGGCCGCCTTGGAGGCGGGTTGGGGGGACGCCGTCTCGGGATTTTGAAGAGCGAGGGCGGCGAGAAACGCGAGGAAAACAAGGGCAGCGATGAGAATAAAAGCGCTTTCGTAACTCTTCGAGCGGTCGAACAGCACACCCGTGATCCAGATTCCGAGGCCACCGCCGATCGCGTCGAGAACGGTGATCGTGCCGAGGATCTTTCCGCCCGCGCGCGTGCCGAAGCTGTCCATGCAGGTGAGCTGCAGCATCGTATAAAGGCCGCCCCAGCCGAGACCGAAGATCAGGATGAACGGCCACAACATCGCCTCCTTCATGGAGGCGAGGAGCAAGGCGCCCACCAGCATGATCGCGATGTTCGAAAGGAAGACGACCCGGCGCTTCAGCTTGTCGGCGAGGTAGCCAATCGAGAACTTGCCGACGAGCCCCATGGTGAACAGGATTCCGACCCCCGACGCGGCCTTTTCAAGCGGCCAGCCCATGCCTTTGAGATGGAGAACCAAGTGGGCCTGGGCGGCGAGAATGCAATAGAAGGTCGTCATCGCGCAGAACGTGAGGATCCAGAAGGTGCGCGTGCGAATCGCGGTCTTGTATTCCATGCCCGTGACCCCGTGCGAAGAACCAGAGCCTTCCGTGGCGCCCAACGGTCGCAGACCCATATCGGCCGGGGAATCTCGCGTGATGAGACCCATGACGACCAGCGCACCCAGCGGAATGATCGCCTCCATCAGCATCGCTTCGCGCCAGGTGTGAGTCCTGAGGAGCATCGCACCGAAGCGCGGAAAGATGATCCCTCCAAGGCTCGTGCCGACAAGGGTAAGGCCGAGAGCGGTTCCCCGCTTCTGGACGAACCATCGCGAAACGATAAGGACGTTTAGAACCAGGCCGGAGAGAGCGAGCACGAGAGCGAGGCCGACATTCACGAGATAAAGGTGCGTGAGAGACGTCATCTGCGAATAGGCCGCGAGACACAGGGAGAGAACCGCCAAGCCCGTCATCATCAGCTTCTTGACACTCATACGATCGGCCAGCGTCCCAATGAACGGCGCCATGAGGCCCGACAGGCCGAGCTGAAGCAGATCCCGGAGCTTTAAATCGCCCCGGCTCCAGCCGAACTCCTGCAGGATCGCGGGGTCGTAGATCGTCATCCCGGTGATGGTCATCCCGTTGGAGACGAGCAGCGTAAGCATCGCCACGAGGACGACGTACCAGCCGTAGAAGACCCCCGACTCCGACTCGCCCGGCTCCTTATCAGTCACGCTTGGTTCCTCATACCGGCCGGGCCACGAACGCGCCGCGCCGATCACCCACCGCCGCGCCATTCCTGAAAGCAAGGCGCCCGCGCAACATCGTCGCGACCGGCCAGCCCTTGAGCACCTTCGAGGCGAACGGGCTGTGGTCCTGCGCGGAATGCGCGTTCTCTACCGTCACCGCTTGTTCCTTGTTGAGATCGATCAGAGCGAAGTCCGCGTCGCTTCCCACCGCGATCGCTCCCTTCCTCGGATAGAGACCGTAGCGTCGGGCAGGCGTCGTGGAGAGGAGATCCACAACTCGCTCCAGGGGAAGGCCGCGCTT
>JAYUUU010000365.1:0-2821 GCA_043754395.1 Vicinamibacteria bacterium | reverse complement strand
GTGCTTTTCGGCCTCACCGGCTTCGGCAACCAGGCCCTTAGGGCTCTCCGTGCCGCCTCAGTGGATGTGGGTCTTGTCCTCTCCCGCCGCGAGCCTGGTCCCTTCCCCTATTACGAAGAGCAAACCCTCGCCGAGGAGGCCCGTTCCCTGGGCATCGAGGTGGTCGAAGACGCCAACGTCAAGGACCTCGAGCTCAAGAAGAGGATCGACCTCTACGCCCCGGATCTCATTGTTTCCGCTACCTTTACCGAAGCGATCCCATCGCGCTTTCTGGGTAACGGCCGGACCGCCCTCGGACTGCACCCATCTCTCCTGCCGGCCTATAGGAGTGCAACACCCACTACGTGGATTCTGATCAACCGGGAATACGCCCATTCAGGTGTGACCCTGCATCACCTGACGTCGAAAGCGTTCACCGGCGACGTTGTTTCTTCGCGGCCCGTGGCGGTAGAAGGGCGAGACCGATGGCACGTTGCGGCGCAAGCTCGCGGTCGCCGGAGGCGAACTCCTCGCGGAAGCACTCACCCGCCTGGTGAAGGGCGAAGAACTCCCTCGAATACCGCAGGACGAGTCGAAGATCACCTTCTTCCCGAAGCGCACGAAGCGCGACGCTCTCATCAAGTTCGACGAGCCCACCTCGAACATCCTCGACCGCATCCGGGCGACGAGTCCCTATCCGGGGCCGTGGACGTACGACGGCGACCGGGAGATCTCCATCCTGAGCGCCGTGGTGGAACCGGAACTCGCGGGATCGTTCGAAATCGCCCCCGGCCTTGTGACGCGAATCGTCGACGATCACGTCGTGGTGAAAACGCGTGACGGCGCGCTACGCCTCAAAACCTCCCCCGTCATCACCGCGGCGGACCTCGCCCATGGCGCTGTGATGCTGACCGACCACGAAAGAGTGGGCATCAAGAAGACCGGTCCCTCGGCGATCGTTCACACCCGCGAGGTCTACGGCATCGACAAAGCGGCCGAAGAGTTTCCGAAGATGGTGGTTCTCGCCACCGTCTATCCGTGCAACGCGCGCTGCCCGAACTGCCCGTACACCGAAGGCAATTCCGACATCCGACTGAAGTACGCCGACGCGCCCTTCATGGATGAAGCGCTCTTCCGAAAGATCGCGGAGGAGTGCGGCCAATACGGCTCGTTTGTCCGCATCACCGGCGGCGGCGAGCCGATGATGCACCCCGCCGACATGGCTTCGCTCATCGAACATGCGAAGAGTGTGGGCGCCAAGGTCTGGCTCAACACGAACGGCAGCCAACTCCCGGTCGAGAAGATCGATCGTCTGCTCGCCTGCGGCCTCGACCAGATCGAGTTCAGCGTCGACGCCGCCGATCCGGACACCTACGCCATCGTGCGCGCCGGCCTCGACTGGGGAAACCTCGTCCGCACGGTCAAGACCATGGTCGAGAACCGCAATGCGACGAAGTCGTCCACCAATATCGTGGTTTCGGTCATCAACCAGGATCTGGTCAAGGACAAGATGGAGTCGATCGTCCAGTTCTGGCTCGACCTCGGTGTCGACGAAGTCATCAAGCGCAAGTTCCTGACCTGGGGATCGAACACGGCGCTCAACGCCGACAGTTCAGCCGACCCGACGCCGTACCTCGACAAGACCGAAGGCGAGCCCTGCCCCTATCCCTTCCACCGGTTGAACATCGACAGCCGCGGCAAGGTCGAGGTCTGCGGCTTCGACATCTCGGGCCGCACCAACCTCGGGAACGTGAAGGTTCAGACCATCAAGGAAATCTGGCAGGGCCCGATGTTCCAGTGGTGGCGCGAGAAGCATGCCGAGGGCCATGGCGGCGACATCCCACTGTGCCGCGAGTGCCCCGACTGGCAGTACCGGTCATGGACCCACAACTGGGAGAAGGTCATGAAGACGGCGGACAAACATCGTCTCCGCGTGATCGAGTGGGCGGATTCGGAAACCAGCGGCACGCCGACCGCGTGAGCACCTTCATCGAAGGCGAACGGGTTCGCCTGCGCCGATTCGAGCGCGGCGACGCCTTGGTGTACCGCGGATTCGTAAACGATCCCGAAATCGCGCATCGGGTCGACCGGGCGGGAATGGTGACGGCGAAGGAGCACGCGGTGTGGTACGAGGCTCTCGTGACGTCGGAGCACGCCGACGTCTTCGCGGTCGACGAGAAGGCCACCAGCACTTTCATCGGCCTCGTCTGGCTCTACGGCATCGAACCGCGTCACGCGCGGGCCGAGGTGCGGATCGTGCTCGGAAGAGCGCACGGTCGCGGATGCGGCACGGAGGCGCTGCGTCTACTTGTCGATCACGCTTTCTCCACACGGGCCCTGGCGAAACTGTGGGCGGACGTGCTCGCCTTCAATGACGGGGCGGCGCGGGCGTTCGAGAGAGCGGGTTTCGTCCGCGAGGGACTGCTTCGTTCGGATCGTTCCCTGGGTGATCGACGGGTGGACGTCATTCGATTCGGGTTCATGAACCCGACGCTCGGCTAGCCATGTGCGGAATCGCCGGCGTTTTCGGCCGCTCCGAGCCTGAAGGCTCAAAGGCGATGATCGGCCGTCTCCGGCACCGCGGCCCCGACGACGTCTTCCTGGTCGCGGGCGCCGAGTTCACGCTCGCCGCGTGCCGGCTCGCCATCATCGACGTGACCGGCGGACGCCAGCCTCTTTCGAACGAAGATGGAACCGTGTGGGCTACGCAAAACGGCGAGCTCTACAACTTTCCCGAGATCGCCCCGCGGCTGCGTGAGCTTGGCCACAAGCTTCACACCCGCACCGATACGGAAGTCCTGCCTCATCTCTACGAGGAGCACGGAGCGGCGTTCCCCACGAA
>JAYUUU010000364.1:0-8189 GCA_043754395.1 Vicinamibacteria bacterium | reverse complement strand
GTCGCGTTTCTTCTTGCCTTCGTTCTTCCCGCTCTCGAACCTCTCAGAGCGAGTGTCGGGGCCTTTCCGGTCTGGCTCCTTGCGATCGCGCTGCTTCTCATCCCCGCGGGGCTCATGGGGACGACCCTCGTGGTGCAGACCCGCGTGATGTCTGCGGCGCAGGATCGCGCCGAGGGTTCGCGCACCGCCGGCCTCCTGTTCGCGGCGAACACATTCGGCGCGGTCGTAGGCGCCTACGGGAGCGTGATGGCTCTCGTGCCCTCGCTCGGGGTTCGCAAGACGATCTTCCTGGCTTGTGTTCTCAACATTGTGGCTGCGCTCCTCGCACGGATCTCGACGAGCGAAGCCGAAACATCGATCCTAGCGAAGACGTTCGTGAGCAAGGAGCGGCAGACGGAGGCAGTCGCCGTCCCGCTCGTGCCGCTCGCCCTGGTGATGCTGGGGCTTTTCACCACCGGTTTCGCCGGTCTCGCGAACGAGGTGGCGTGGACCCGCGCGTTCATCCTCGTCGCCGGGCCGACGGTGCATGCGTTTGCCTTCGTGCTCGGCGCCATCGTCCTTGGCCTCGCGACCGGCGCGCTTTTCTCGAGCGGCCTGCTTCCCTTTCTCGCGAATCCGCGTCTTGCCTTTGTGATCGTCCAGGCGGGTGTCGCGGTGGCGAGTGCTTTCGTTATGCGCACCCTCGCGGCGATGCCCCTCCTCTATGGCGAGGAAGTGAGGCGTCTTGTCGAGCAGCCCGAGGCGATCATCGGTTTGCAGGCGAGTCGGTCTTTATTCCTGCTCTTCCCGGCGGCAGCACTCTCCGGGGCGCTTTTTCCGCTGGGTCTGCGCCTGCTGAGGGAGCGTTTTTCGATGCCCCAGGCGATGGGCTTTGGCAGCGCGCTCAATACCCTCGGCGGGATTCTCGGCGCTTCCCTGACCGGTTTCGTCCTGCTTCCCGGGATTGGCCTCGATACGACCCTGCGCGTCGCCGCGGCCGGCTCGTCGCTCTCTGCGTTGTTCGTCGCCCTTCACCTCTCTCTCATCCCGAGGATCGTGGGAGCTCTGGCTTCCCTCGGTGCTTTGGCCCTGGTGTTGACGTCTCCCGGCTTCGACAAAGAGCTTTTCGCAGGAGGCGTTTACAAGTACTCGGCCTACGACCCTGACTTGAGCGTCGAAGATGTGTTGCGCCGGGGCGAACTCGTTTCGTATGCCGAGGGCCGCGCCGCCAACGTGTCGGTTAAGCGAGTCGCTTCCTCGTACTCGCTCGCGGTGGACGGCAAGGTCGATGCCACATCCGGCGGCGACATGCTGACCCAGCGCCTCCTCGCCCATGTTCCTTTTCTGGTCAGTGAGAAACCGAAGAGCGCGCTCGTCATCGGCCTCGGGAGCGGTGTGACCGCGGCGGCCGCGCTCACTCACGACCCGGCTTCCGTGACGGCGGTGGAGATTTCACCGGACGTGGTTGAGGCGGCACGAGAGTTCTTCGCCGAGGCGAACCGGAAGGTTCTCGAGAATCCGAAGCTGCACCTCGTGGTGGGTGACGCGCGACAGCACGTTCTCGCCACACGCGCTCTCTACGACGTCATCATCTCGGAGCCCTCGAACCCGTGGATGGCCGGCGTCTCGGCCCTCTTTACCCGCGAGTTCTTCGCGTCGGTTCGTTCGCGGCTCGCTCCAGGCGGAGTGTTCTGCCAGTGGGGTCATCTCTACAACATGAGCGAGGCCGATCTCGCGACACTCCTCGCCACGTTCGGTGATGTTTTCCCGAACGCATCGGTCTTCGTCATCAGCGAAGCCGACATCCTCATCATCGGGGGGGACACACCCTCAGGCCTGAGGCCGGCCCGCCTTGAAGGCCTTGCGGAGTCGGCGCGGTTGGACCTGGCCGCATCGGGCCTGAGCGCTTTGAGCCTGGCCTCCATTCCGACCGTGCCTCTTTCGAAGCTTTCGGAATGGCTTGCGGGGGCGCTCAGACACACGGACGATGCGCCGGTCCTCGACTTCAGCGCCCCCCGCTCGATCCACGCGCAGACCGCGGCGGCCAATCGTCGCAAGCTCATTCCAGACGACGCGCTTTTTGACCTCGCTTCGGTAAAAATGCGGCTCAGCGTTCTCGGCGCTTCGGGAAGTTCGGAGTGGGCCTACGCGGTCACGGAGAGTGCCGTGACCCGCGGCATCGTGGACCGCGACATCGGGCTCGAGTATGTGAAAGGCGCCGTCCGCCTGCGCAGGGTCGAAGCGGCGGAAGCCACATTGTCCGCCGCTCTCGCTCGTTCGCCCACCTCTGCGCTCTTCCTCACCCAGGCTCTCCTCTACTGGAACACCGCCCGGCCGGAGCGCTCACTCCAGTCTCTCGAGGCGGCTTCAAGGCTCGATCCCAAAGATCCAGCGCCGTATCTGCTCGCCGCGGAGATTCAATCTGCGGCGTCGAACCTTCAGGCCATGCGGAAACTCCTCGCTCGCGTTCTCGCTGTCGACCGGAGCAACGTGGAGGCGATCGGTCTTGCCGCGGAGGCCGAGTTCAAGGATGGAAGGCTCGAGCCCGCGGCCCGCCTCGCCGAAGGCGCCCTGGGTCTGGGTCCCAGAGAACCTCGTGCCCTCGAGGTTCACGCCCTGGCCCTGGCGCAGCTCGGGCGCGTGGCCGAGGCGCGAAACGCGTTCCTCACATTGGTCGAAGTTTCTCCAGACTCACCGGTCTCTCGGAACAACTTCGGTGTGTTCGAGCTTCAGCAGGGCAATATTGCCGCGGCGGCTCGCCTCTTCAAGGACGCGGTGGATCTTGATCCCTCGAACCTCGATGGATATCGCGGCCTCAAGGAGGCGGCGACCCTCCTGAAGGACGCGAGTTTGCTTCGCTTCGCGGAGCGCGGAATCGGTCGTTTGTCGCGCTAAGATCCCCCGGCCCCGGTTCCTGGGTTATCCATCCGAGGGCCGGTTTTGAGGAGGGCCTGGATCTTGGACATCATCAGCACATTCACCGGTGGACGAATCGCGCGCGGCGGCGGCTTTCTTTCCGGCATCATTTCGTGGTTCATCCGTGTCGTCATCTACGACATCTGCATCTCCACGATTCAAAGCGTCCTCGGAGTCTCGAGATTCACCGCATTGATGATCTTCCTGGGCATTCTGCTCGCCCTCTCAGGTGTGGCCTACGTGATTCGTCAGAAGGCCAGCCGCGGCGTCGACGACTAGACACTCCGCATTGCGCCCCCGTTCGCTCTGTGAGCGAAGATCCAAGGACCATGCGCCACACCATCGATCACGGCCCGGCCTTCACCACCCTCACCTTCGAGTGTGAAGAGGGCGACACCGTGGTCGCCCAGCCGGGCGTGATGCTCGGCATGACCACGGGTTTCGAGGTGAAGGCGAAGATGGGTTCGCAGATGAGCGGTACTGGCAGGGTCAGCCGGTCTCTCCGAAGTCTGGCCTCGGGCGAGAACTTCTTCACTTCGGTCTACACCGCCAAACGAAGCGGGGAAACCCTCACCCTGGCGCCTCCGCACCCCGGGGAGATCCGCTGTATCAAGGCCAGCGACGCTTCGCCCGTGATGCTTGCGACCGGTGCGTTCATCGCCTGCACGGCGGGTGTGAAGTTCGAGCTGAAGTACGTGGGCGTGCGGGGCCTCATGTCCAGCCGCGGCCTCTTTCTGATGAGGACAACCGGCGAGGGCGAGATTTTCGTCTCTTCGCACGGAGCGCTGGTTGAGCGAACGCTCGCGGAGGGCGAGCGCTACGTCCTCGATAACCGGAACATCGTGGCTTTCTCGGAGTCGGTGCAGTGCGAGATGGTGAAGGTCGCGGCCAGCGTGCGCGATTCGATGATGACGGGAGAGGGTCTCGTCAACCGCTACACCGGCCCGGGTTTCATCCTCTACCAGACGCGCGGCGCGGAAGGCCGGGGCATGGTTCGCGGTCTCCTCGAGATGATGACGTAAACCGCGAACTCCAACGATGCGCGATCTCGCGACGGACTCGCTCGAAACCCTCGAGCAGAGGTTTCAGAAGGTAGAGGAGCGGTCCCGGCTGATTCTTTTCGGGGAGGCCCTTCTCGCTCTGGTGTTTCTGGTGAGGGTTATCGGCGTCGGCGTTCTCGTCGAGCCGATCGAGGCCGTGCTCCTGGGAGTTGCGGCGCTCGTCGTCCTCTTTCGCGGCTTCTTCCCCCTCGTGTTCATGAAGAGGAAACGCCTGAACGAACTGCGTCCCGACGTGCATTTCGGCATGCACAACCGGGACAGCCTGGTGGCTCTGGCTGCGCGGGTCTTCAAACGATCGGGGCTCGCGCCCGATGCGGCGCCGGTCTATCTGGTGCGCGAGAAGGAGCTGAACGCACAGGCCTCGCGCGCCGAGTTCCTTCCCGGTCTTCGGTTTCGCAACGAGGTCTATCTGAACCGGGCGATCGTCCATCTTCTCGACGAAGCCGAACTCGAAAGCGTGGTGGGCCATGAGCTCGGCCACGTCTTCCCCTACGCGCCCACGCTTTCGCGTTTCTATCTTCTCCACGGTTTCTTCGCGGTCACCGCCACGTTGTGGCTCGCCAACGTGCTCGCCTCGTGGGGCATTTTCTGGATGGCTCCCTTCCTCACGGTGTGGGGTCTCTCTTATCTCATTGGGTATCCCTGGAGGCGCATGAAGGTGGGCATCGAGCTTCTATGCGACGCTCAGGGGGCGCGGGTCGCGGGTCTGCTCGGGGCCATGAGCACGGAGATGAAGATGCACGCCGAGCACGAAGTGCGAAGCGAGCTTTTGGCCCTCACCCTCGAAGCGCGACTCGAGACTGGAGGAGCCTTGCCCCTGGAGCGCCTGGTCGAGACCTACCAGGAGGCTCTGCCTTTCGGCCGGTCCAATCCTGAAGCCACGCGCCTCGAGCTCGAAAAGCAGTTCAAGAAACAGCGGACGGAGAGTGCGGGCCCCTCGCTCGGTGGTTTCCTCGCCTTTATCGGGTTCGGCGGCGGCATCGGTGAGGGAAGTGTGGACGATGAATCGGTGGAGCAGAGCCTTAAGACGCTGCGCGCGCTTCAGCAGGTTCCCGTGGTGGAGATCGATCGCGAGTCGTATCTGGGCGGGTCGCGTCTGTGGACTCTCGAGAGCGCGCGAGACCTTGTGGAGAACATCGAGCGGCAGAACGACCGCCTTCTCTTTCGGGTGGAAGATGAACTGCCGGGAGGAGAGAGCACGCATCCAAGCGCCAGCCGGCGTCTCTTGTTCCTGTGGCGCAACCGGGACCGGCTCGCCCGAGCGCCTCTTTAGCGCCTGACGTTTACCAGGTTCACGCCGTCGGGATCGACCTCGACCTTGACGCCCAGGCCGGCGCCGGGGATTCGCAGCCGCCCCGGAACGATCAGATCCAAGCGCTCAGTGCCGACACGGACGGTGACGGGAAGAGGTCCCGTGTATCCGTCCACGACAATCTCCTGGCCGCCGTCGCGTGTTTCAACCCGCATCACCGGCAGGGCGGTGTTGCGCACGAAAACTTCCCAGAGTCCGTTCAGATCCACCGCCGCTTCGGCCTCGAAGGCCGCGCGCACCGTCTCGGTATCAATTTTCTGGAAGCGATGGTCGGCCTGAAGCTTGAGGAGGCCGCGCTTGAAAGCGTCCTCCCCGATCAATCGCCGCACCATGTCGAGCACGAGGGCGCCCTTGTTGTAGACGATCGCCCGGTGAGCCTGGGCATTGTTCTGGAGGTGCCCAACGCGATTCCCAAGATCGACCGGGCCCATCGAACTCATCCGCCGCGCCCACGTCACCATCTTTCGCAGCACGCGTGCGAACGTCTCATCTCCCAGGGACTCTCGGGCCCACAGCGCGGCCGCGTATTGGGCGAAACCCTCGGCCACCCAGCGATCGCGATAGGACCTTGGCGTGACCCCGTGGCCCCACCACTGATGCGCGAGCTCATGGGCGAGGAAAAAACCGGGGATGTCATAGAACGTGGCCGGGTCGTCCTTGAGACCGCCTCCCATCAGGGGAGGACGATGCTGCAGGATGATGAAGCCGGGAGGCGAATGGCCTCCGGGAACCTGAGCTTCCACGAGGGCCAGGTTGAGAGGCACGTAGGGCAGCGGGCCGAAGAGGCCGCGATAGAAATCCACCGCCGCCTTCAGCGTGTCCACCGAGCGCGTGGCTTCGCGCCGCGCCCGGCTCTGCCCATAGGCGTCGAAGGAGAACCGGTCCGATCGTTCGCTGGCGATGGGCATGAGCCTCGCAACCAGGAACGCGATGTACTTGGCCTCGAGCGCCTGCTCGTAGGTCACGGTCCTCGTGGTCTGATCGAGCGTCTCGCTTCGGACTCCTCCCGAGACCACGGTCCATTCCGCGGGCACCGTGACGCTCAGGTGGGACGTCGCGTAATCCTCATTGCCGAACTGCGGGTAGAACGACCGGCGCCTTGAATAGATGAAGGCGGGATCGATGAAGAACGTGGGCCCATCCTCGCTCGCGGGAGCCTGACCTTGAAGGATTTCGCTGTCCACGGTGCCGGCAGGCAGCCGCCCGATGTACTCGATGCTCAGGTTCAAACGTCCCACTCTGCCCGCGAGCGAGCCCAAAGACACGAGCACGCTGTTCTGTCCGCGCACCCGGAAGAATAGATGGCGGCCGCCTTCCGCCGACTGAACGGATCGCACCTGAAGATCGTTGTCCAACTGGAAGCGGAATGAGGTGAGTGGGGCGTTCAGGTCGATCGCGGCGACCGAACGTCCGGTCATGTCGAACGTTTCCGGATTCACCGACAACGTGAGCTCGTGCCTGACCACGTTGAGCGCGCGGTCCTCCTCGTCTCCCCCCACCGAGGCGGCGGCGAGCCGCGGGTACGCCGAAATCTGTTTCTGTGTTGTTCGATTGAAGAGGCTCACGCCCTCGGTTTCCAAGCTGCTGAGCGAAAGCGTGAGCGAGCCGAAACGGTTCGTCTCGAAAGCGATCGCCGCGTCGCCGAGGCCGGGCAGAAGCCACCAGGGCGCTCCCGCGACCGGCGCGTCCAGCACGAACGCGTCGCCCTTGTGCCGCTCGAAGTACTCGCGCGCTTTGCCGAGCCGCGCCGAGCTCATGGGATCCTCGACGAAACTCCCGGGACGCAGAGTCCGGTACAGATCAGCCGGGTGGATTCTCAGGAAGGCCCGAGACACTTCGTCGTCGAGCACCTCGGCCTTGGCGAAGATCTTCATCTGGCCGCGCTCGGTGGTGGGCCGCGGCTTGAAGGTCACGCGCCCTTTGCCGACGAAAACAAGTGCTGTCGGTCCCGCCTCTTGAGTGTTGAGGAAGAACGTGCCGTCGATCATGCGCAGGGTGAAGTCCTCGAGCTCGATCGTCTGTCCGGTCGCGACGTAGCCCTCCTTCTGGAGATGCAGGTGGACCATTCCGTCGATGCCGCCGAAGGTCTGCCTCGAGACGATGCGCCAGCCCGCGGGCGTCCGTCTCCAGAGAAGGCTCCACTGCTCGACCGCACCTCGCGGCTCCGAGATCTGAGTCAGTGTGCCCAGCGTGACCGCGGCGTCGCCCGCTGAGCTGAGCGCAGGCGGATCCGAAGTGAGCGCCACCTGGTTGGCGGAGAAGACGCCGCGGAGGTGCGCTTCCTCTTCCGCTCTCGCGGCGTCGCTTGGAAACTGGAAAGCGCCGATCGCCCGATCGAAGGCCTTCTGCCGCAGTGCTGCCTCGAAAGAGCGGACGGCCTCATTGAGGGCGGCGTCGACTGAGGATTGAGCGCTCCCGTTCGTTAACATCGGCGGGCTGAGCGCGAAGACACAGGTCACCAGGCCCGCGATCGCGCGCCGCCTCTTCCCGCCCCTCGAGGACAATTGACCCCGCATGAATGAATCCGTCTCCCTATTTACCGCATTCGTGGCGGGAATCGTTTCTTTCGTTTCCCCCTGCGTCCTGCCGATTGTGCCCGGCTACCTGTCCTTCATCAGCGGGATCAACGTTTCGAAGTTCAAGAATCAGGAGACCCCCAAGGATCAGGCGAGGCGTGTGGTCATCACGTCTTTGTTCTTCGTTCTTGGGTTTTCCACGGTTTTCGTCCTTTTGGGCGCCGCCGCGACCATGGTCGGGTACTACCTGCAACAGTACAAACGCGTCCTCGGCATCATCGGGGGCGCGGTCATCATCGTGCTCGGGCTTCACATGATGGGAGTTTTCCGGATCAAGTGGTTGCTTGGCGAAATGCGCGCCGAAGTGAAGCAGAAGCCCCTGGGTCTCTTCGGCGCATACGTGGT
>JAYUUU010000363.1:0-7405 GCA_043754395.1 Vicinamibacteria bacterium | reverse complement strand
CGGGGACCGGTTCCCAGTCGAAAGTCGGATTTGAGAAGTCGAAGCTCTGACTCTCATTCGGACTCAGGGGCTTCGGCGCCTGGAGAAGGGTCTCGGGTCCATTGGTCCGGCCATCCGCGGTTACCGCGATCCCCATTCCGGTGGGTATCGCCACGGTCCGTCCCGCGCTGCTCACTTCACCATCGCCGTCATAGACCATGATTCGACTTCCACCATCGCCGGCGCGCCGGGCCCTCGAAGACCCCTTTCCACCGCTCCCGGGACGGGTTGTGCCCTGAGTGCCTCCGATGTGGAATTCGACCGAGTTCTTCTCGCCCGATGTTCCCTGCCGCACGTCGAGGTCGGCCTGGCCGGCGCGGATTTCGATGGCCTTGCGGCTCACGTTCTCGGGTGAGGCTGCGATTTCTCGCAGGAAGATTACGGAGTCTTCCGACACCACCATCCGGGTGTCGTTGTCGAATTCGAGTTCGGAGGACGACTTCTCGAACGTGCGCACGCCGTCCCTGGGCTGCAGGACGCCGCCGACCGAAGCGGGCGCCCAGGGCCGCGGGAACGGCATCTGTTCCACCTGGCGGAAGACCTGCTGAATCGTGGCTCGTTTGGCCGAGACCGATTGCGCCGTGACCTTGATGCGCGAGCCCGGCTTGATGAAGTGCGGGTTTGCGATTCCCGGATTGGCGGCGAGGATTTCTTTCCAACGATCCGTGGCGCCGAGGAACTTCTGCGCGATCGACTCAAGGGTGTCGCCCTGCTGCACCACGTAATCACCCGAGGGCGGGACCGGAAGGGTCTGAGCGAACGTCAGTGAGCAGGCGAGAAGGCTCAACCCGGCGAAGGCGGGTGTGAACAGTCGTCTCACGTTGTTCGGGAAAGTCAAGAAAGTCAAAACGATGAAGAAATACCGAATTGGGAACACCCCAAGGGAGGCAGGAATGTTATCCGAGGCTACGAGGAACCCGGGATAGCCGCGGTGGGAGACTCGCTGTCGATCGCTATTGTCTCTCGCGCGAGAAGCGGCGGAATCGCCCACTTCCAGCCGTTCTTGTCGGCGATGGCCTCCAGGGCCTCGGCCAGTTCGCGCGCGGTCGCGGGCCGCCTTTTGTCCGGGTTCTTGTTGAGCAGACCGAGGACGATCGCATCGACCGCGGGTGGCACCGACTTGTTTGCCTCCCGCACGGAAACCGCGTTCTGCGTCGCCGTATTCATCAGAGTGGCCTGCGCGCTCGTGCCCGCGTGAGGTGTGACGCCGGTGAGGAGCTGGTAGAGCACACAACCAACGCCGAAGAGGTCCGCCGCCGGTGTGAACGCCGCGGAGCCGAGGGCTTCGGGGGGCAGATACCCGGGAGTGCCGAATGTCCCGGAAATGGCTCCGGTCGCTCCGATGGCCGACCGCGCTATGCCGAAGTCGGTGACCTTCACGGCGCCGTCCCGGCCGAGGAGAATGTTGGCGGGCTTGATGTCGCAATGGATGACGCCGGCGTTGTGCGCGGCCTCGAGACCACGCGCGATGTGCGCGACGAGGGGGATGGCGAGTTCGGGCCGCATCAGGCCGGTACCGTCCAGAAGCCTCTCGAGGCTCATTCCGTCGACGAACTCCATGGCCAGGAACGCGGCCTCGGCGGCGTCCTCGACGTCGTAGATGGCCACGATGTTGGGGTGATTGAACTTCGCCACCGTCACCGCTTCGCGCAGCAAAACCTTCCTTTGCTCGATCGCGTCGACACTCGCTCTTTTGTCGCCGCCCATGTGAACGGTCTTGATCGCGACCGGGCGCTCGAGTTTGGGGTCCCAACCGCGGAAGACCGAGCCCATGCCTCCGGTGCCGAGGATTTCGAGGACGAGATAGCGGGAGAGGAAGATCTTCCCGATCGCCTCACGGTCCATGGTCTGGCGTTGCGCGGTTGCGAAGGCCTCTTTGAGTCGGGAGATTTCATTGCCTCCGGTGGGGTCCTTGTCCCGCCGCTTGGCGGCCTTCCACTGCGATCTCGCGATCTCGTCGATTGGACGGATGATCGCGACGTAGCTGAGAGCCGAGAAGAAAGCGGTGAGGACCACGGCTGAAAGCACAGCCAGAAGGCCACTTCGACGCATTTCGCTCGCCACTCTCTCGGCGGTCGTCGCGGGTTGAATGGACGCCACGAACCAGGGCGCCGCCTGAACCGGGCTATGCGCGCCCGCGAGGACCGGGTCGCCCTCGTCGTAGCGCGCCGCTCCCGACGTGGTCCGGGCGCGGCCCGCGCGGAGGAGCGCTTTGGGAAAGCGAGCCGCCGTGTCCGAGACATTCGACGACACGATCATCTTCTCCTCGACATCGAAAAGGCCGATGATGGCGTCGCGACCGATCTCCTCGGTCTTCAAGAGCTCGCTGAGTTCGGAACCATCGACCATCAGGCGCAGCTCTCCTCGTCCCTCGTCGAGCTGCGTGGCGAGCCGGACCCAGATCCTCTCGCCGGGTACCAGGGTGACCGGCGCCGACGTAGCAGCAGCGAGAACGGGGTTCACGATTAGGGCGAAGCCCTCCCGAGTGGCGCCGCCCACTTCAAGACCCTCGGCGTTCACCACCACAGCACCTTTGATCGCGGGATCGGCTTGAAGCAGGCCCGCCACCATCTCGGCCACCTGTCCTCGGCTCGCCTGGAGCAGGAAGGGGTTGGAGGAGAGGGTCTGCGCCGAGATGCGCAAAGACCGGACCCATGCGTCCACGCGCCCCGCGGTGGTTCTCGCGGTCACGGAATGGGTTCGCAGGATCTGCTCGGTCACCGAGTCCCGGGTGAGCCGCACCAGCCACGGGATGATGATGAGGGGAATGAGGCTCACCGCGCCCAGAACCAGAACGAAGCGGCCGAGAAGTCCCGTGCGCAAAAGGCGGGCGAACCGCCCGAGTTTGCGCCTCCACGGCGCGGGTTGTCCTGGCTGGGCTCTCAATTCGAGACGGGCCTGGGTTTACAAGCGGCGACTGTGGGTCCCGGGTCGATCGCATCCTTGCCCTCGAAGATTGCCGCGATCACTCCCTTTTCGTCGATCACGAAGGTCGTGCGGTTCGCCCAGAGCGCGCCTTTGACCCCGTAGGCGGCCGCGGCCCGGCCGCTCTTGTCGGAGAGGATCGGGAAAGTGAGCTTCAGACTCTCAGCGAATTTCTTCTGAGTCTCGAGCTCGTCCATCGAGATTCCGAGGACCGCGGCACCCGCCTCGTCGAACATCTTCTGATGGTCGCGCAGCGCCGCCATCTCCTTCGTGCAGCCGCCCGTGAAGGCCTTGGGAAAGAAGGCCAGCACCACTTTCTTCTTGCCCTTGAACTCGGAGAGCTGGATCGTTCGCCCATTGGTGGCGGGGAGGGAGAAAGCCGGAGCGTCCTGGCCCACCTTCAGTTTCGGGGCCGGCTCCTCCGCGGCGAGGAGGAGGGCAAAAACCATCGCGATCATCAAGAAGCCACAAGCTAACACGGAAACTGTGCGTCTCTCTCTTGACAGGAACGAGCGGAAGCGCCTAAAAAGTGGCTCGAGCAAGGTGGACACATGAGCGACAAGCCGCGATCCAGATCCGACGAGCTTCACGAGCTGCTGAGCGATCTGGGTCGATGCGTCCAGGAAGCGGTCACGGGCTCTTCCGAGGTGCAGGCAGCTCTCGAACGTATCCGCGAACGGGGCTACGAGCCGTCCTTCGTCGTAGAGACGAGCGTCGCTTCCGCATCGAGTTCGACAGGAGAGAGCGATTCCGCGGTCGAGATGAGCGTCGGCGTCCACCGCGGCCCGGATCCAGTAGAAGCAACCATGACGCCGCTAGACAAGAAGTTCCTGCGCTCCCTGAAAATCAGCGTCGAGTGAAGCAAGCGCAGGCGGGATTTACTCCCGCCGGAGCGAACGGGGGTCTGGGGGGCTGAGCAGGAGGGCCGTGTTGCTTTGCGGCCCCCCAGCTCAACGAATGGTCGATCCTCCGGCGAAGAGCGCGGCGGGCCCAAGCTCCTCTTCGATTCTCAGAAGCTGGTTGTACTTCGCGACGCGGTCCGTGCGCGAGGCCGACCCCGTCTTGATCTGCCCGCAGTTCGTGGCCACCGCGAGGTCGGCGATGAAGACGTCCTCGGTCTCGCCGCTTCGGTGGGACATGATCGAGGAATAGGACGAACGGGTGGCGAGCGCCACGCAGTCGAGGGTCTCCGTGAGCGTGCCGATCTGGTTGACCTTGACGAGGATCGAGTTCGCGATCCCCTTCGCGATGCCCTCGGCGAGGATCGCGGGGTTGGTGACGAAGAGATCGTCGCCCACGACCTGGCACTTTGAACCGATGGCGTCGGTGAGGGCCTTCCACCCTTCCCAGTCGCCCTCCCCAAGGCCGTCTTCGATGGAGACGATCGGGTACTTCTTCACCCACGTCTCGTACATCGCGACCATCTGGTCCGAAGTCTTCTCCTTCTCGCCGGATTTCTTGAAGACGTACTTCTTTCCTTCGTGAAGCTCACTCGCGGCCACATCGAGCGCCAGCGCGATTTCAGTCCCGGGTTTGTAGCCTGCTCCCGAGATGGCGGCGAGGATGGTCTCGATCACGCCCTCGGAGGAGGGGAGGTCGGGAGCGAAGCCGCCTTCGTCTCCCACCGATGTGGCGAAACCCTTCTTCTTCAAAATTCCCTTGAGGGTGTGGAAGACCTCGGCGCCCATGCGCAGAGCCTCCGCGAAGGAGGCAGCGCCCACCGGAACGATCATGAACTCCTGAGGATCGAGCTTGTTGTCGGCGTGGGCCCCGCCATTGACGATGTTCATGAGCGGCACGGGGAGAGTGCGGGCGCCGGGGCCGCCGAGATAGCGATAAAGAGGCAGGCCGACGCTCGCCGAGGCCGCGCGCGCGTTGGCGAGAGAGACCGCGAGGATCGCGTTGGCGCCGAGACGGGACTTCGTCTTGGTACCGTCCGCGTCGATCATGATCTGGTCGACCACGATCTGGCGGACCGCGTCCTCCCCACGAAGGAGATCGGCGATCTCGCCGTTCACCGCCGCGACCGCCTTCAGGACACCCTTGCCGAGATACCGCTTCTTGTCGCCGTCCCTCCGCTCCACCGCCTCGCGCGAGCCGGTGGAAGCGCCCGAGGGAACCGCGGCGCGTCCGAAACTACCGTCTTCGAGGGTGACCTCGGCCTCGATCGTGGGGTTGCCGCGGGAATCGAGAATCTCTCGGGCGTGGATGTCGGTGATTTCTGTGCTCATGTTTCCCTCGAAGGTATAGGCCCGGTCGGGTGGAGCCCAAAGATAGCAGCGGGGCCGCGGAGGCGGCTGCGGCACCCGCTCTCGATCTGGTAGCGTCGGGCCTCCAATCGCCGTTTTCGGCCCCAAAAGAGAAGGAAAAGCCCCGAGCATGACCACTGGCTCGCCCGTCAACGACGCCCTCGCCCACCTCGAATCGAACTTCGAGAGTTTCAAGAAAACACTCATCGAGCTTTCGAAAATCCCGAGCATCTCGGCGAAGCCGTTTCCCCCCGAAGCGGTCCAGAAGTCGGCGACCGCGATCGCCGATTCTCTTCGCGTGGCGGGTGTCGAGAACGTGGAGGTGCTGACCATCGATGGCGTGCACCCCTACGTGTACGGCGACTTCATTCACAAGAAGGGCGCGCCGACCATCCTTCTTTATGGGCACCACGATGTGCAGCCGGTAGGGAACGAAGCGCGCTGGTCGACCCCGCCCTTCGAACCGGTAGAGAAGGGCGGACGCCTTTACGGCCGCGGCGTTGCCGACGATAAGGGCGGCGTGATGACCCACGTGGCCGCGGTCGCCTGCTACTTGAAGACGGGCGGCACGCTGCCGTGCAACGTGAAGTTCGTCATCGAAGGCGAGGAGGAGATCGGCTCGGAGAACCTCGCACTCTTCCTCAAGAAGTACCGGAAGCTGCTCGACGCCGACTTCATCGTTCTCTCCGACACCGCGAACTTCGACACCGGCGTGCCAGCGCTCACGTATCAGCTTCGAGGCATCGTTCAGGTGGATGTCGAGGTGGAAGTTCTGAAGCAGCCGCGTCACTCCGGCATGTGGGGCGGACCCATTCCCGATCCGGTGCAGGTGTTGTCGCGAATGATCGCCGACCTCACCGCCGCGGACGGCAAGCTCAACGTGCCCGGCCTCTACAACAAAGTCGCGAAGACCGGAGCCAAGCAGCTCGCGCGCATTCGCAAGCTGACGTTCCGCGAATCGCAATTCAAGAAGGAAGCGGGGCTCCTTACGGGCGTCCGTCTCGCAGGCGAAGCGCGGTACTCGGTGTACGAGCGCATGTGGACGCGGCCCTCGCTCACCGTCATCGCGATGGAGTCGCATCCGCTCAAGGGCGCTTCGAACCAGATCGTGAGCGCCGCGCGGGCGCGGCTGTCGCTCCGCACCGTGCCGAACATGGATGGCGCCGACGCCGGCCGCCTCCTCGTGAAGTGTCTCACCAGGAATCCGCCCTATGGCGCCAAAGTCACCGCGAAGGTCACCGGCAACACGCCCTGGTGGACGACCGACCCGGAAGGCCCCGCGTTCGAAGCCGCGCGTCGTGCGCTCAAGGCGGGCTACGGAAAAGAGACCGCGATGATCGGGGCGGGCGGCACCATCGGTTTCGTGGGTCCGTTCGAAAAGCTCCTCGGCGGCGTGCCGTGTCTCCTGATGGGCGTCGAGGATCCTTACTGCAATGCCCACTCCGAGAACGAAAGTCTCGATCTCGCCGATTTCAAGAAGTCGATCCGATCCGCGATCTTCCTGTACGACGAGCTGAGCCGGGTCGCGACGAAGTAGCCCCGAGGCGACGCTTGGCTTGATGTTGAGTCGCAGTGTCGCGGTCGCTTCGTTCTGTTTCGTTCTCTCGGGCGCCGCGGCCCTCGTCTATCAGGTCGCGTGGCAGCGCCTTCTAACCCTCACCACCGGCGTCTCGATTCCTTCGGTGGCCGCCATCACCGCCGCCTTCATGGCGGGCCTCGGCATCGGTTCCCACTTCGGAGGAGTCTGGTCGGAGCGCCTTTCGCCACAGCGCGCGGTTCGGGCCTTCGCACTCGTTGAACTCGGCGTCGCGGCATTCGCGAGCGTGAGTGTTTGGCTCTACTACGACGGTCTCTACCAGGGGATGCCGTGGCTCTACGATTCGGGCGCGGCACTGACCTTCCTCGTTCATTTGCTGTCGCTCATCGTGCCCACCACTCTCATGGGCATGTCGCTTCCGCTCCTCGTGCGCGGTCTCGTCCTTTCCGCAGGCCGAGCACCCCGGACTATCGGCTTCCTCTACGCCGCCAATGCCCTGGGCGCTGCCGCAGGTGCCTTCGCGACACCCTGGGTGCTGCTCCGCTTTCTCGGCGTGGACGGCGCGGTATTTTGCGGAGCCGCGCTCAGTGCCTGCGCCGGGGCCGGTGCGCTTCTGCTCTCTCGACAGCCCGACACCATGGAGACCGCGGAGGTG
>JAYUUU010000362.1:0-1682 GCA_043754395.1 Vicinamibacteria bacterium | reverse complement strand
CCGCGCGATTCCACCGGAGTGGTCGTAGTGCGCATGAGAATTCAGGATGAACCGGATGTCTTCGGGCTTGAAGCCAAGCGTTTTGATGTTCGCGGCGATGAGTGGCGCCGACTGTGGAAGACCGCCGTCCAGGAGAATGAGGCCGGCGCTCGTCTGGATGAGAACCGCGCTCAGCCCGCGCACGCCCACGTAATACGACCGGCCGTGAAGCTTGAAGGGGGGGTGAGGCTGGTTCCAGTCTTCGCAGTTGTCGCAGACAGAGGGAGGATCGCTTTCCGCCATCGGTTTCGGCGTAAGGGGTGCGGCCTGGAGGAGGAGAGAAACCGCGAACGCGGACAGAAGTTCCATGCGCGAACTCTAAGGTACGAGCGAGGGCCCACGCCACGCGTGATAGAACCCCCCTCATGAGCGCAGAAGATCATGTCGTCCCGACCCGCGAGGGCTACGACTTGTGGTCGGAGATCTACGACGACGAGGCGAATCCGCTGGTGATGATCGAGGAGCCCGAAGTGTCCCGGGTCTTAGGTGAAGTCAGCGGCTTCACCATTCTCGATGTCGGCTGCGGCACCGGCCGCCACGCGGTGGAACTGGCAAGGCAGGGAGCGAAGGTGACCGGGGTCGACTTCTCGAGCGGCATGCTGGAGAAGGCGAAGGCCAAGCCCGGCGCCTTTGCGGTGACGTTCGTTCAACAGGACGCTTCGGAGCGACTGCCGTTCGAACCGCGGTCTTTCGAGCGCGTCATCTCGTGTCTCGTGGTCGACCATGTGAGGGACCTCGCGGGTTTCTTCGGGGAGCTGCGACGGGTTTGCAACGACCGCGGCTTCATCGTGGTGTCGGTGATGCATCCCGCGATGATGCTCAAAGGCGTGCAGGCGCGGTTCGATGATCCCCGCACCGGCCGGAAGATCTGGCCCCAGAGCGTGCCGAACCAGATCTCGGACTACGTCATGGGGGCGCTCGGTGCAGGTCTCCGTGTGATCTCACTTTCCGAGCATGTGATGTCCCAGGAAGTCGCTTCGCGCCACCCCCGCGCCGAAAAGTACCTCGGCTGGCCGATCCTGTTCCTGATGAAGCTCGCCCCGAACCGCTGACTTCGATTAGGGGTTCTTGTGAACCTTGCCCCCGCGCATCACGAAGATCGGCTTCTCCGTCGACTTGATGTCGGTGAGCACGTCGCCCGGTACCGCGACGATGTCCGCCGCCTTGCCGGCCTCGATGGTGCCGGTGACCTTGTCCACTCCAAGCAGCCTCGCCGCGGCCGGGCCGGTGAGAAGTGCGGCGCCCGCGGTCATTCCGTGCTCCACCATCAGCGCGTATTCCTCCGCATTGCGCCCGTGCGGACTCACGCCGGTGTCGGTTCCAAACGCGATCTTCACGCCCATCGAAAGCGCTTTCTTGAATGAAGCAGACCGTGCCTCGAGCGCCGCTTTCGCCTTCGCCGCGATCTCAGGCGGATACTGACGCGTCGCGCGACGGCCGCCCGCGTATTCGCCGGCCATAAGTGTCGGCACGAGGTACGTGCCTTTCTCCTTCATCATGCGGAGGGCCTCGTCGTCTAAAAAGCTCCCGTGCTCGATGGAGTCGATGCCCGAGCGGATCGCGACTTTGGCGCCCTCAGCGCCGTGCGCGTGCGCCGCCGCCTTGAGGCCGAGGCGATGGGCCTCGTCGACCAGAGCATCCAT
>JAYUUU010000361.1:0-5648 GCA_043754395.1 Vicinamibacteria bacterium | reverse complement strand
CGCGAGCTTCGACAGAGCAAGCCGTTCCCAACCAATCGGGAAGAGGCTTTCGTCGGATTGCTGCGCACCGCCGACGTGTTGCGCTGGCGCATCGCGGAGGTGCTCGAGCCCGAGGGAATCAGCCTCGCTCAGTTCAATGTTCTTCGGATCCTAAGGGGCGCCCGGGAAACCGGCCTGCCTACTCTCGAAATCGGCGCTCGCCTGGTCGAGCAGTCTCCCGGGATCACGCGCATGATCGACCGCCTCGAAACCGAGGGTCTCGTGCGGCGCGAACGCGCCCGGAAGGATCGTCGGCAGGTGATCTGCCACATCGAGAAGAAGGGCCTCGAGGTCCTCGCACGTCTCGACCGCAGCGTCCCAGACGCCACCGAGGTTCTCTTCTCGGGACTAAGCAGCGCCGACATCGACCAGCTGAGCGCCTCGCTCGACGCCGTCCGCAGGGCCTGCGCCGCCCGTTGCAGTTCCCTTCGCAAGCAATGATTCCCCTCGCACCGCACAAACAACGAACAACAACTCATCAGGAACGCCATCATGAAAACAACCCTCGCCCTTGCCTTCACCCTCACGGCCTCCGCCGCGTTCTCTCAGGACGTCTACTCCGTGGACCGCACCCATACGGAAGTGGGCTTCCGCGTCCGCCACTTTGTTTCCAAGGTTGCGGGACGTTTCGACGATTTCTCGGGCTCGATCACGGTCGTCCCGGGCAAGCCCGCAGAATCCTCGGTCGAGTTCACGATCAAGGCCGCCTCGATCAATACCGCCAACACCGGACGCGACACCCATCTCAAGAGCGCCGACTTCTTCGACGTCGAGAAGTTCCCAGAAATCACGTTCAAGAGCACAAAGGTGGCTCCGGTGGACTCTGACACCTTCAATGTCACAGGCATCTTCACGATGCACGGCACCGCCAAAGAGATCACCATCCCCGTGGAATTCGGAGGCACAGTGACGGACGCGCGCGGTACGCAGAAGGCGGGCTTCAGCCTGGCCACCAAGCTCAACCGCAAGGACTTCGGGATCGTCTGGAACCAGACCCTCGACACCGGCGGCGTGATGCTCGGCGAGGAGGTCGAGGTCACGATCAACATCGAGGCCAACAAGCGCAAGCCCGAAGCCGCGGCGGCGCCGGTCGCGAAGTAGGCCTCGACGGGCTCAGCCCCGGGGCTTCGACCGGACGTCGTTCGACGGGCTCAGCCACCGGTGCTACTTGAGAAACGCGGCGAGGGGTGAGTTCATGTGCTTGAGCCCCGCAGCCGCGCGCTGAGCCAGCACCAACGCCCCTTTGGGGGAAAGGTGGATGTTGTCGGCGAGACCGTTTGGGTAGTTTGGATGCTGGCCCGGCGAGAGGTGCTGGAACAGTTCCTTGGACGCCTCGGGGCCATACTCCGCCACCACCGCGGCAGAGAGCGCCTGCATGTCGAGAAGCGGCGCGCCCTCGGTCCGCGCCACCGCCCTCACAATGTCCGGATACTGGCCGTGGGTGTCTTCAAGCGCCCCCGCCGCGTTGAATCGCCTCACCACCACAGGTGTCGCGAGAATGGGAAAGCCCCGTCTCGCGCGGACGTCCGTGACGAAGCGAGTGAAGTTCGCTCGATACTCAGCGGGTGGCGTCTGCTCTTCATCGACCGACCCATCGTTGTGGCCGAACTGGATGATGACGTAGTCACCCTCCTTGATGCTCGAGATCACTCCAGCCCAGAACCCCTCGCTCAGGAATGTGCGTGAGCTGCGTCCACGCTTCGAGTAGTTCTTCACCAGCAGCCGATCCTCCTGAAACAAGGGCTGCAACTCTTCGCCCCAGCCCGTCTCAGGGTCTCGGTCGGGAAGAGGTTCCCCCATGGTGGAATCTCCGGCGAGGTGAAGGGTGACTCGGGTCGCGGCCGGGGTCGCAGCCGGCGTCGTCGGAGCCGACGCCCCGGGGGTGCCGCCGCTGCCGCCTCCACAGGCGAACAGCGCCGCGCAGAGAAAGGATGCGATGCCGCGTTTCGGCGAACTCATCTACCGAAGATAGCTCCCGAGGGGAAGTCCTGCCGCCCGTATCGCCTTCGCCGTCTCCTCCGCCATGAGCGCTGCCCCTCGAGGTGAGAAGTGGGTGTTATCGGCGATGCCGTTTGGGTAGTTCTTGTTCTCCCCCGCTTTGAGTTGCAGGAACAGGACCATCGAGCCCTCGGGTCCATGCTCGGTAAGGACTCGGCGGCTCTCCTGGTGCAGGTCGAGGATGGGGGCGCCGGTCTCAGCGGCGACAGAGCGAATGGGGTCGGGGTACTCGCCGTGCGTGTCCTGAAGCACGCCCGCGGCATCGAAACGCCGGCGCATCACTGGAGTCAGTAAGACCGGAAATGCCTTTCGGGCCCGCACGTCCGCGACAAAGCGAGCGAGATTGTTCTTGAAGTCCGCGGGTGGCGTGTAGCGCTCCACCTTCTCCTTCGCCTGGTCGTTGTGACCGAACTGCATGAAGACATAGTCGCCTTCCTTCACGTCCGAAAGCAGCCGGTCCCAGAGGCCTTCACTGATGAACGTTCGCGTGCTTCGGCCGTTCTTCGCCAGGTTCCGCACCGCAACGTCGTCATTGAAGAGAGCCCCGAACATCTCGCCCCAGCCGGTCTCCGGGCGCTTCGCAGCCAGCTTCTCCGCCATCGTCGAGTCGCCCGCCAGATGGACCGTCACTTTCGGGACCACACGACCCGGGCCATATACAGCGCGTCCCGGCATCGCGCCCGTGTGCTCGCCGTCCACCAGCACCGGACGGCCATTGACGAGCACGTGCTTCATCCCTACAGAGTATTGATGCGGGTCCGCGAAGGTGGCGCGATCCCCGACGGTCAGTGGATCGAAGGCCACGACGTCCGCGAACATTCCTACCTCGAGCCGCCCTCGGCGATCGAGGCCGAGATTCGCGGCGGGCAGTGCCGCGAGCCGCCGGATCGCTTCCTCGAGCGGGATCAGTTTCTCGTCCCGCACGTAGCGGCCGAGGAGCCGTGCGAAGTTGCCGTAAGCGCGCGGATGGGTCTTCGACTTGATAAACACGCCCTCGGGAGCCATTGATGCGGCATCGGAACCGAAAGACACCCACGGCAGCTTCACCTGTCTGCGGACGTTGTCCTCGGACATCATCGTAAAGGCCACACCGACGCGGGTACGGTCCTCGTGGACGAGATCCATCACCACCTCGGGCCAGTCCTTGCCGCGCATCTTCGCGACTTCGGCCAGGGTCTTGCCTTGCAGCGGCTTCAACGCGTCGTTCTTGAACTCGAGGAGGAGCATGCGATCCGGACTGCCGGTGGCCGCGCAGATGTTTTCCCAGTCCTTCCCCCTGACTCTCATTTCATCGCCGATGCGCTTGCGCAAGGCGGGGTCTTCGAGACGTTTGAAGACCGCATCCGACCCGCCCTCTCGGGCCCAGGGCGGCAGGCAGGCGTCGAAACCGGTGGCCCCCGCGGTGTAGGTGTACATGTCGGCGGTGATCTTCAGACCCTCATTCCTCGCCGCCTCGACCTTCTGAATGACCGCGTCGAGCTTGTTCCAGTTCGATTCGCCGGCGGCCTTGAGGTGATAGATCTCCGCGGGAATGTTCGCTTCGCGGGAAATCCGGATCAGCTCGTCGACCGATTCGAGAAGGCGGTCGGCCTCGCTGCGCATGTGGGAGATGTACTTGCCTCGGTATTGCGAAGCCACCTTCGAGAGTTCGATCAGCTCCTCAGTGTCGGCGTAGACCGCGGGCGCGTAGATCAACGACGTGCCGATTCCCAAAGCCCCCGCCTTCATCTCCGCGCGCACCAGCTCGCGCATCCGCTCCATCTGCTCGGGTGTCGCCTTCTTGTTGTCGAGGCCGACCACGTGTTCGCGCAGGGTGGCGGCGCCGATGTAGGAGGCGACGTTGGTTGAAATGCCTTTCCGCTCGAGGAAACGAAGGTACTCGCCGAGCGTCGTCCACTCGATGTCGTACTTGACGTCACCCATACCCTCCTCGCGGCGCTTCTTCATCTCGGGGCTCCAAGGGCCCATGGACTCGCCTTCGCCGAAGATTTCCGTGGTGACTCCTTGTCGTATGTCTCCTTGCGACTTGCCGTCCACGATCAGCGAATCCACCGACCACGAGAGCATGTTGATGAAGCCTGGGGCGACCGCGAGGCCGTTGGCGGCGAGGATGCGATCGGCGGTTGCCTTGGAAAGATCACCGATGGCTGCGATCTTGTCGCCTTTGATGCCCACATCGGCGAGACGGGGCTTGCCCCCCGTGCCGTCGTACACGGTCCCTCCGCGAACGATCAGGTCGTAGTCCGCGGCGGGAAGGACGCTCGCGCTCAAGAGGAGCGCGACGAACGCAACCGCTCGCATCGCACAGGTGGAGCGCTTCATTGCTGATCCTCCGGCGTGCCGCCGCCGCGCCGTTTCCCGTTTTGTGGAGCTTCGCGCGCGAGTTCGATGAGGTCGACGCTTTCGGACGCCCGGCCGAGCAGATGCTTCGAGAAGTAATCCGCGCGCAGCCAGAAGAAGTAGTCGGTCATCGGCCCGTACCCGTGGCGCTGTCCGGTCATCACGAAGAAGTCGAAACGCTTGTTGGCCTTGATGAGCGCGTCCGCCATTCGCAGGGTCCCCGCGGGGTGCACGTTGTCGTCCTGATCGCCGGTGACGAGGAAGAGGTGACCTTTGAGGTTCTTCGCGAGTTCCGAGTTGCGGTCGATGCTGTATTCGAACTTTGCCTTGCCGTCCTTGTCCGTCACTTCCTTGACCCCGTGGTGTTTTTCGCTCCACGCCCGGTTATAGACGTTGTTCTCATGGTTGCCCGACGAGGACACCGCGACCTTGAAGAAGTCGGGATAGACGAGCATGGCCGCAGTCGACATGAAGCCGCCGCCTGAGTGACCGTAGATGCCGACGAGGTTCATGTCGATCCAGGGGCTCTTGCGCGCGAGTTGCTCGATCGCCGCCTTCTTGTCGGCGAGCCCGTAATCGCGCAGATTTCCGTAGCCGTAGTTGTGATACCACTTCGACCGCTGGGGATGGCCGCCGCGGTTCCCCACCTCGATCACGATGAAGCCCATGTTGGCGAGGGCGACATTGCTGCTCCGGGGCGAGAACGTCTTCGTGACGCTTTCGGTCTGCGGCCCGGGATAGACGAAAGCGATGATCGGGTACCGCTTCGCCGGGTCGAAGTCGAACGGCTTGTACATCACCCCGAACAGATCGGTAACGCCATCATCGGCCTTCACCTTGAAGGGCTCGGGGAACTTGAAGCCGGCCTCGGTGAGCGCGGTGACGTCGGTGGTCTCGAGGTCGGCGATCTTTCCGCCAAGTGCGTCAAAGAGCTCCGAACGCGGGGCCGTGCTCACCTGCGAATAGGTGTTGATGAAGTAGCGGCCCGAGTCGGACATCGTCAATCCGTGGGAGGCGTCTCCCGGATCGAGGAGCTTCAGCCCCGTGCCGTCGAGATTCACACGATAGGTGTGGGTGAAGTAAGGATCCTCGCCCGGCTCGCGGCCGTTGGCGGTGAAGTACATCACGCGGAGCTTCTCGTCGACCCAGGTGACCGGGCCGGTCACGAACTCGCCGCTCGTGATCTGGTTCTTGAGCATGCCGTCGGCGGCGAAAAGGTAGTAGTGGCCCCAGCCGTCGCGCTCAGACCAATGGATGAACTCCTTGCCGTT
>JAYUUU010000360.1:0-2370 GCA_043754395.1 Vicinamibacteria bacterium | reverse complement strand
CAGGGCGAAGTCATCTCGTCAACCTTCGACGAAGCGGGCGAACGTCACGTTCAGGTGGCGCGCATGGTGCTCGAGAAGGCGAAGCGCCTCGTCGAGCAGAGGAAGGACGTTCTCATCCTCCTCGACTCGATCACCCGCCTCGCTCGCGCCTACAACACGGTGGCGCCGCAGTCGGGCCGAGTGTTGTCGGGCGGCGTCGACGCCAACGCTCTGCAGGAACCGAAGCGCTTCTTCGGCGCCGCGCGCGCGGTGGAGGAGGGTGGTTCGCTCACGATCATCGCCTCGGCTCTGGTCGAAACCGGGTCGCGCATGGACGAGGTCATCTTCGAAGAGTTCAAGGGCACGGGCAACGCGGAGATCGTCCTCTCCCGCAAGCTCACGGAGAAGCGGATCTACCCCTCGATCGATATCGAGAAGACGGGAACCCGCAAGGAAGAGCTGCTCGTGCCCAAGGAAGAGCTGAACCGCGTCTGGGTCCTGCGCAAGGTGCTCTCCGCGATGTCGCCGGTGGAGGCCATGGAGTTGCTCGTCGAACGCCTTTCGAAGAGCAAGTCAAACGCCGCGTTCCTCCAGAGCATGGGCAACGGCGGGTAAACAAATAAAAAAGAGGGCCCGAAGGCCCTCTTTTTAACGACTACCGGAACAACCTGATCAGCGGCGCGGCATGCCGGCGCGACGACGCTCGTCTTCGAGGCTCAGCAGGCTCTGTCTCAGATTCCCGAGCCGTTTCTTGTCCGCCTCGATTGTGTTTACAACGTCCTGGCGGGCGGGGGTGGGTTGGAGCATGGAAGCGAGGTTGCGCTCGTTGCGCGATATGGACTGCTCGACGGTTGCGATCTCATCCTGAGCCGCCTTGAGCCTCGCGGCCCATTCCTTCTGCTTGTCCATTTCGAGTTCTTCGCGAGTCTTTTCCTTCTTGGCTCCCGGCGCCGCGGTCGCGGCGAGCGGGTCGGGTGCTGCTGTGCCCTCTGCGGCGATCGGCTCTGGAGTGGTAGTGGTCGAGCGGTCTCCCTCGGTGTAGACCCTGGCAGTGCCTCCCGAGGCCCGCACTCTGGCGCGCCGCTGCTTCTCGAGCTTGGCCAATTCGATGAGGCTCTGAGTCTGCGCCATCGACGAAGCGGCCAGCGCCAACGCGGAAACGACGCACAACACTTTCTTGATGTTCATCTGGATGTGTCTCCTCCTGAAATAGAGAACTGAACCGAGGCAGTATAGATCGCAACCCCATTTGCCTGCGTGATAATGTCCACACTTGACTCCCGCCAGTCAGGAAGGGCCCGAGAAACCCTGGTCAGAAGCCCTTCTCAAGCGCGCCGCCAGAAACGCCGATGTGGCGGCATTCATGACCTTTGCGGCCTTTTTGGGCCTCGGGTTTGCGCTCCCCTTCCTGCCCCTCTTCGTTTCAGAACTCGGGGTAAAGAATCCGGCCGACGCCGCCCAGTGGGCCGGAGTCCTCATCGGGGTAGGGCCGCTCCTCGCCGGACTGCTGGCGCCTTTTTGGGGGAGCCGGGCGGACATGCATGGCTACAAGCGGGTCGCGCTCATAGCCCTTTCAGCCCTGGGTGTCGCCCAACTCGTCGCCTCGTTGGCCCAGAACCCCTGGCACGTGATGGTGTCGCGAGTTCTCTCGGGCCTCTTTGGCGGAGTTGGTCCTCTCGGCCTCGCCATGGCATCAAGCGCCGCGCCGAGGGCGCTTGGAGCATCGAGGGCGATTGGAAAGATCCAGGCCGCGCAGATCCTCGCCGCGGGGTTTGGTCCTCTCCTCGGAGGAACGCTCGCTTCCGTGTTCGGGATCCGTATCGCCTTCTGGGGCGCCGCTTTGTCATGCTTCCTGGCCGCCGCGATCGTGGGGGCTTTTTACGAGGACGAACCGCGCGTCAAAGCCTCCGAGGGTCCTCCAGCTCCGATGGCCTCCCTGGATCTGCCCGCGGGTTTTGTCGCGTCTCTCGTGAGCGTCGTCTTCTTCGTCAACTTCGCGTCGCGATCTTTCACGCCCATCCTGCCCGCCCAACTCGCGGCCCTCGACGTGAGTGAGCGGGCCCTCGCCTTCTCCACCGGGATTCTCATCAGCGTCTACTCGGTAGCGGCGGCTCTTTCCTCCTTCGGTTTCGGGCGTCTCGCCGTCCGTTCCGATCCCGCGAGGCTTCTGGCGATCTCCCTCGGCCTCTCGCTGGTGAGCGCTCTCGCCATGGGCTACGCGCCGACGTTTCCGATCTTCTTGGGGCTGGCTCTTGTCTTCGGCCTGGTGTCGGGCGGATCCTTGACGCTTGGTTACAGCATTGGGTCACGAAAATTCGGAGAAGCCGCGCGGGGCGCCTTCTTCGGCAGGCTCTCGGGTGCGGCGCTGATCGGAGGCGCGGTCGCCCCCGC
>JAYUUU010000359.1:0-7725 GCA_043754395.1 Vicinamibacteria bacterium | reverse complement strand
CCAACCTCTTTCGCGCAGAAGGCTCGTCCCACGCCGCCAAAGAGCCAGGCGGATGTCCCGGCCCGCATCGAGGTGGCGCGCCTCGGCTTCATCGAAGGCGGCGTCGAGATTCAGCAACCTGGCGGCGCCTGGACGAAAGCGGCCGAAAAGCAAGCGCTCGCGATCGGCGACCGCGTCCGCACCCGGCAAGGCGGCACCGCACGCGTCGAATTTCCCTGGACGGCGATCGCCGCGGGAGACTCATCGGAGCTGGTGGTCGAGCAGGGCCGCGTTCTCACCTTGAGGCTCGAAAGCGGCCGCATCGACATCGACCCCGAACAAGCGCTCCTGCGGGTAGTCACGGCCGAGGCGGCGATCAGCGGCTCGGGACGCACCCTCGTTCGTCGCGAAGGCGGTGTGACCTTCGTGGCCTCTTATGCGGGCGGCGCGGATGTGGAGTCCGCGGGCGCCACAGTGCGGCTCGGAATGAACAAGGGAACCGTGGTCAGAGCGGGCAGCGCTCCGGCCGAGCCGACGACGCTTGCCAAGCCTCCCCGCGTGATCGCTCCCGCGGCCGATCCGCGCTACGTCCGGCCCGGCGAACCCGTGCGCCTCACCTGGACCGGACCAGAGGCGGCCTTTCACCTCGAGGTTCTCTCCATCGACAGCGACATCCCCGTGATGTCGCTCGACGTGGGCGCGCTTCAGCACGACCTGAAACTGAACTGGCTCGGCACCTTCAGGTGGAGGGTGGCTGGGCGAACGGGCCCGGTGGAGACCGAGGCCTCGGGCGAGGGCCTGATCTGCGTCGTCGAGAAATAGACGCCTAGCGTGCGCGCTGGGTCTTGCCGGTGTCGATGATCGGATACATCGAGAGCTCGATGACCGGGAACTGAGGCCGGTCGAGATTGAGCGCGCCGGTTTGGGCGCCGAAGAGCGCGCTCAAATACTCCTTGAGGGTGAGGTTGGTCGGACCATAGCCCTTGTCGTAGAGCCAGTGTTCGCAGGCGGCCCCAAGTTCGGCGGCGCTCGAGTAGCGCTTCTCGAGACGGCGCTCCAGGGTCTTCGCGAGAATCTCCACCACCGCATGAGGCACGTCTTTGTTGATGTCGCGCGGCGACCGCATGACTCCCGCTACCACTTCGATGAGCGTCGCCTCGGCGGTTTCGCCCTTGAAAAGGCGATCGAGGGTCAACATCTCGTAGAAGACGGCGCCGAGCGAGAAAACATCGCTGCGGTTGTCCATGCTGAGGGAGGCGATCACTTCCGGAGCCATGTACGAGGGCTTGCCCACGAGGTTCTCGCTTCTGGTTCCGCTGCGAGCCGCGATGCCGAAATCGATCAGCTTCACCGTTCCCTCGCGGGTCATCATGATGTTCGAGGGTGAGACATCGCGGTGAACGATGGCCGCGCGCTCGAAGACATATTGAAGGCCGCGGCAAACCCGGCTGATGATAAAGACCACGATCTCGGCGGGAGGCAAGCGCTCGACGAGGAGGTGCCTGTCGATAAATTCGGAAAGGCTCCAGCCATCGATGTACTCGAGCACGATGCACAAATCACCGTCGATGCGCTCGAAATCGAAGATGCGGCCGATGTTCTCGTGATCGAGGACGGCGTACCGGCGCGCCTCCTCGACGAAGAGGGAGATGAGGCTCAAGTCGGTGGCGTCAAGAAGTTTCTTGATGACGACCGGCCGCTCGAAGCCCGCTTCACCGGTCAGCCGCGCGCGATAGACGCGGCCCATGCCACCCGCACCGAGCTCTGAATCGAGGACATACTTGCTTGGCATGGTTCCCTTTGGTTCTTTGGTAAAAGCCTGACCATTCTACGCACGGCCGGACCCGATTATTCACGGGGCCCCGCCCGTATACTGTTCCCGGCCCAGAACTTCGATGCGGATCATGGCTCTAGACATCGGTGACCGGACCATCGGTGTCGCATGCTCGGACGAGGGCCTCATTCTGGCTTCTCCCGTCGAAACGATCCAGAGGCGCGGACCCAAGGCCGATTCAATCCGGGTCGATACTCTGGTGAAGGAGCGCGCGGTGTCCCGTGTGATCGCCGGACTTCCCCTCACCCTCCGCGGTGAGTCGGGCCCTCAAAGCGCCAAGGTCAACGAGTTCGTGGAGGTCCTGCGCCGCCGACTGAAAGTCCCGATCGAGATGTGGGACGAGAGGCTCACCACACGGGAGGCCGAGCGCACTCTCATCGCCGCGGACATGTCGCGTGCGCGTCGCAAGGAGATCATCGACCAGATGGCCGCCGTCCTGATTCTTCAGACTTATCTCGACGCGCGGGCGCACGCGAAAGGGGAGTCCTCGTCGTGAAGACGCGCCTGGCGGCCCTTCTTCTCCTCACCGCACTCGGGTTGCGAGTGTGGTGGAGTGTGGAGACCGAGTCTCCGGTCGGCGGTCCGGTGGCGGAAGTCACGATCCCACCCGGGACCTCGACTCAGGCGATCGCCGAGCAGCTCACCACCGCGGGCGTCCTCAAGCGCTCCTGGACCTTCATGATCCTCGTCCGGCTGCGCGGCGATGGAGCGAAGTTGAAGGCCGGGCGTTACCGCTTCGAAGGTCCTTATACGGCGCTGGACGTCGAGCAGAAACTGGTCCAGGGCGACGTGGAGCGGCGCGAAGTGACATTTCCGGAGGGACGGAACATCTTCGAGATGGCGGAAATCGCGGCGAAGGCGGGCCTGAGCGCGGACTTGTTCCTCAAGGCAGCCGGTGACCCAGGCCTGATCCTCTCGCTCGACCCCGACGCGAAGACTCTCGAGGGCTATCTGTTTCCGGAGACCTACGAGCTCAATGACCCCGTGTCTGAAAGCGCTCTGGTGGGGGAGATGGTGAAGCACTCGAAGAGTGTCTTCGAGGGGCTGGGCCTCGCCACGGAAGGACGCACGATCAAGGGGGAAACCCTCACGTTGCGACAGATCTTGACGCTTGCGTCCATCGTCGAACTCGAGACCGCGGCGCCCGAGGAGCGGCCCCGCATCGCCGGCGTGTTCTTGAACCGCCTGAGCATCGGCATGCGTCTTCAGACGGACCCCACGGTGATCTACGCGATGAAACTCGCGGGAACTTATGCAGGCAACATCCGCAAGGTGGATCTAAGCGGCGATTCGCCTTACAACACGTACCGTTTCGCGGGCCTGCCGCCTGGACCCATCGGGTCACCCGGCCGGTCGGCGCTTGACGCGGTGCTTCAGCCCGAGCCCACCGAGGATTTGTACTTCGTGAGCCGCAACGATGGCACTCACGTCTTCTCGAAGTCCCTGCAGGATCACGAGCGCGCGGTGGACGAGTTCCAGCGCCGCCGCCGGTCACGAGGGGCCCCGGCTTCCCCAACACCTTCGCCCGCTTCCCCGACGGTCAAGTGAGGGCCACGGCACCGGCCGGCCGGCTGGCGCTTCTGGCCTTCGTTGTCGCGTTCGTCGTGCTCATCGCAAACGGCCGCGCCATCGGATCGGGCGACACGAACGCGGTCGAGAGCACCGCGGCGGCTCTCGCGACACGCGGGACCGTAGTACTCCAGGGAGTCGAGGTTTCAGATCCCTTCACACGTGCGGTGGAAGGCGGAAGGATCTCCATCTACCCCGCCCTCCCAGCACTTCTCGCGGCTCCATTCTTCTTCCTTTTCAGTTTGTTCTTCGACCTCAATCCCTCCGGCATCCAGGTCGCGGGCAAACTGACGGCGGCTCTTTTGAGTGCTTGCGCCACCGGCCTTCTCGCGTGGTTCTTCTCGAGACGCGCCTCTCCACTCGTCGCCCTCGTGGCGGCTCTGGTGTTTGCCCTCGGCACGAGTGTTTTCTCCACCTCGCAGGCGTTGTGGCAGCACCCGGCGGTGATCCTGTTCCTGGTGATGGCGATCGGGGCACTCGAGCGCATGGAAGGCGCCCGGGACTCGTTAGACAAGGCTGCCCCGGCGATGGTGGCGGCACTGGCTTTGTCCCTCGCCGCCGCCGCCCGTCCCGCGGCGATGCCTTTGTGCGCGGCTCTATTTCTGTTCCTCCTTCAACGCACGCGGCCTCATGGTCTTCGGCTCGTTCTCATCGCTCTCGTCCCGGCCTTTCTCGTTGCGATCTACAACGCGACGTTCTTCGGAGCGCCCTGGCGTTTCGGCCCGGATCTTGGGGGACGCTTCGGGGCTGCGTTCCCGGAGTCGACCCTTGGCCTTTTGTTCTCGCCGGCGCGAGGACTGCTGGTCTTCACACCGATCGCGGCGATCGCGCTATGGGGTCTGGTCACGGAGGCCCGACGGACGTCTCTCGCCCGCGCACTGCTCGCTGCCGTGTTCGTTCACTTCGCGTTCATATGTGCCTGGAACGAATGGCACGGCGGTGAGTCGTTTGGTCCGAGACTGCTCACGGACCTGCTGCCGGCGCTCTTCTTCTTCCTGCCCGAGGGTCGCGCCGCCTGGCCGAAGGCCGGGGCCGTCTTGGGTGCGCTCTCCGTGGCGGTGCAACTCCTCGGCGGGTGGACCTACGACTACCGCTGGGAGCGCCTGCATCAGCGCGGGCAGGCCTTCGATGCCGCGTTGTGGTCGTGGCCCGAATCCCCCATCGCGTTCGCGATGCGTGAGGGCGTGCTCGTTCAAGGCTTTCCGGAAATCGAAGGACGACGTGTGCGATTGCGGGCGGTTCGGTCGGTCCCCTTCGGAACCAGAGGCTCGACCGTCGAAGGAACCCTGGAGGGCCTGCGCATCAGCGGTGAGCCACTGATGCGCGACATCCGGCTCGAAAGAGGCGCGCGGCTCCTGGAAGGCTGGATCGCTCTCATCCATCCGGCGGACGCGGTCGCATTCCGATCGAATGCGGCCGGCGCTCGCACGCTTCGACTGGTCGGCACGTTGCAGGGTGTCCTGCGCGTCGAGACGGCGGCTGGATCTGCGGCATTGCCGCAGGCCGGGAGCTTCGACGTTTCGGTGCCGGTAAAGCTCGGTCCGGGTGACGACATCACGATCCGCGCCGAGACCGGAGAGTTGCGGCTCGCGCGAGTGGAACTGCACTGACGCGGCTTCAAATCCATCCGAGCTTCGAATCGGCCGCCGCCATCGTGCACCACCCCTGTTAAGAGGAGGTGTCTACATTATCGAGGGCAGATCCCTTGTCAGGTTTATCCGATTGTTCGACGGCGCCGCCCCGGGGCGGGTTTTGTCACTCGGGTGGTCTGGACTTGCTTCGCTACGCGAGCCGGAGCCGTCATCAGCCACGCAGCGAACAGATGATCCTTCACCGCAGCCCAGTCAACACGCGCAGTGTCCAGCCGGATTCCAACCCACCCCTTCGGCCCAACGTACGCGGGCACGAAGTAGACGGCCGGTCGCTCGGCCACCAAGCGACCCTGCTCGCCTGGGGGCGCCTTGCACCACACCCCAATCACGCCGTCGCCGTGATGGTCGCAGCAGTAGTAGCCGAAGATCTTCTTGTTGACCTTGAACGCGAGATGCTGGGCACCCGCCGGCTCGACCTCGGCCTCTGGCAGGCTCCCGCACAGTTCTGCTACGCGTTGGCGACGGTGCTTCGCGTCGGGCGTTCTGTCTAGCCTTTCAGCCATCCGATCCACCTCGCGTTAGCGCGTCCGTCGAACACCCTGACTTGAGCGGCGAGGGCCGAAATGTCCGTTCGGCGTGGACCTCGACCTCGTGCATTCGCGCGCTATTTCTTTTTGCTCGCCTCCAGCAGCTCCGCTGAGTTGGAGCAATTGAAGGACTTAGCGGCTTCCGGATCGCCGCAACTGACTTCGAGCCCCGACTTCGCCCGGAGCGCCGACAGGATTGAACGGAAGTTATTCTTATCCGCCCTTAACGCGGCTGACTGCGGCTGGCCCTGGTCGTCAACCCACTCCAGACTGATGTAGTGCTTTCGCGCCTTGGAAAACAGGGCGAGCGGTGACAGCAGAATGGCGGATGTGACCCGTCGCGAGGCGGTCTGTCCATACTCGATGGACTTGATCCCCTTCCATGGAACCCGCACCGTCCCCTCTCCAGCGAAGACAGCCGCTCCTTCATCGGTCAAATTGACTCGGAGCTTGGCTCCGTTCTTGATCTGGAGCGTTCCGCCCTGAAACTCGACTTCGTCCTTTCCCGCGATGGCAAAAACGGGAAGTGCGAGGACGAGAACGATAGCTACTCTTCGGTTTCTCATGTGGCTCCTTTGGAGCAAAACGGGGACGGACGGAACTGTAGGCTTATGGCGACGGATCGTCAACTTTGTCGCACGATGAGCACTAACAAGGGAATCCCTACAGCCCTTCCGTACTGTCCGGACCTGAGTCAGGAAACGCGCCCGTACAACACCCGGGTTCAGCTGCAAGGGCCGCCCTCAACGACTGCCCCCGCTCCGTTGCGCGAGGGGCACACCTTGCGGACCTTGTCAGTTGCAACTGTTGTTCGACGGTCCGGTGTGTTTCCCGATGCTCATGGCTTTTGATCCAGGTACCATTGCCATCCCTCGAGACACCGCTTTAGATCTGGCTGTCTTGAATCGGGTCGAAGCGAGCAAGCGTTGGGCAACGACGGAGGTGAGCCGAGGGCCAAGGCGATAGCGGCGAAGACGCTCTTTGGTTGGTAGTGCGCGGTCGCTTCAAAAGCTCCTGGCGAGCGGTTCAGCACGAGCAATTCTGCCACCCGCACCGGGCGCTGATCGTCGAGGTAGCAGACCACCGTGCGTCGCGCCTTCGGGTTTGATGCCAGGATTGAGCGAAGCCCATCAAACCCGAACTGAGCGGCTTGTCCGTCTTTGCTCCCTAACATACGCACGGCCGTGAACACCGCATCCTGCTCGGGAGCATCGCCGGGGCATGTGCGGAGCGAGAGTTGAGATTCGTCGTCCGTTGAGGCGGGCGAGGACGACGGCACCGGCATCGGCTCATCGCCCGCGCACGATAGGAACAACAACGCCGAGCACAAGCAGCCGATAACGGTAGGCTTTGTCATCCCTGCCCTCCCAACACCCGAAGGCCCGTCGAACACCAGATAGGCCGGTCTGGGGAAAAGAAATAGGGATGCGGAAGTCGCGACCTGTTGCGGTCCGCCCACGACGATCGCCTGAGCCAAGGTTCAAAGCCAGCACGGGTTTGGCTTCGGATTGTACGGCGGACGCACGCAAACCGGCTGGCTGTGCATCTTGGACAGGACAGCAATTGACTCCGCTGGCGGCGAAGGACCGATCGTCGCGAGGGGACGAACGTCAGATCGGCCGGCGGATGACGGCCGTCAGGACGTTCAGGAGGCGAAGAAGGACCGTCCGGGCCACGGTCGTGTCGGGCGCGGCGATCTCGAGTTCGAGGAGGTCGAGACAGTCGAGTCGAACGGACCCACGTTCACGGTCACGGACGTCAGTTCGCAGCGTGCCCCGGGTTGCGGGGCACGCGCAGCGTCCGCCAAGGGGAGGCTACGCGCTGCCCCTACGCTCACGCGCACGAGCATCGGGGATTGCTTCGTCACCCTCGCTCAATGAGTTTCCTCGCAATGACGGACGCGTTCGTCCAACGAGCTGCTTCGTCACCCTCGCTCAATGAGTTTCCTCGCAATGACGGACGCGTTCGTTCGATGAGCTGCTTCGTGGCACTGTACAGGCTAGGCTGCGCGCTCGCCTTCGTCAAATGAGCTTCCTGCTGAGAAACCCGTGAAAGAACGGCCCGCTTCAGGCGGTTTCTGAGTTCGGGTCTGGGCGAGGATGGAGCGTGGCTGGTCATCGAGGGAGCGCGCACGCGAGCGGGGCGTGCCCCGAGGGCAGGCTTC
>JAYUUU010000358.1:0-5488 GCA_043754395.1 Vicinamibacteria bacterium | reverse complement strand
CGTCCGCGGCTATGACGCCGTAGGCGAAGGCGACTTTCTTGTCGGGGTTCGCGAGCATCGGGAAGTCGGCCTTCTCCTTCTCCGCGAAGCCCTTGTTGTCTTCCAGCGTGTCGACGCTGATCATGAAATACGCGGTGTCGAACTGCCGGATGAGACTGCCGCTCTCACGGAGCGAGTTGCATTCAGCGGTTCAACCACCGGTGTAGGCCTTGGGGAACCAGGCGAGGACGAGCCAGCGTCCCTTGAGCTCCTTGCTGAGGGTGTAGGTCTTGCCGTCGGTGCCTTCGAGGGTGAAGTCGGGTGCGGCGTCTCCGGCGTTGATTGGGTAAACCGGGGCCGGCGTTGGCGTCGGTGTCGGTTCCTGTGCTGGGGCCGGTGGCGCGGCCATCAGTCCGAACGCGAGTGCCAGGGGCAGAAGACGAAACGTTTGCTTCATGGAAGCCTCCAAAACCACACTATAGGCTCGTCCGGCAAGGCGATGCCGACCTGGCCTCTGGCTTCTGCCCTAAACTCGCGGATCCCGATTTGTGACAAAGGAGGCGCTGCCCATGCGCACGATCACCAGGCGTTCCCTTCTCGCGTTCGCCTTTCTGGCGGCCCACGCATCCGATGCCGTCGCCCAATCGCCGGATCTGTACGCCTCGATGCACTGGCGCACCATTGGACCAACCCGGGCCGGACGAACGCGTGCTCTCGACGGTGTGGCGAGTCAGCCCAACGTCTTCTACATCGGTTTCGATAACGGTGGGCTGTGGCGCTCCACCGACTATGGCTCCAACTGGGAGCCGCTCTTCGACCGCCAAACCACGGGCTCCATCGGCGCCATCGCGGTGGCGCCCTCGAACCCGAACATCATCTATGTAGGCAGCGGCGCCGGGATTATCCGTCCCGACCTCGCCACGGGTGACGGGATGTACAAGTCCACCGATGCGGGGGCGACGTGGACAAGCCTCGGGTTGCGCGACACTCAGATGATCGCGGACGTGGTGGTCGATCCGAAGAATCCCGACCGACTGTTCGTCGCCGCGTTGGGGCACCCCTACGGCCCCAACGCCGAACGCGGGGTCTACCGCTCGCTCGACGGGGGCAAGTCTTTCGAGAAGGTGCTGTACCGCGACGAATACACGAGCGCCAACGACCTCGTGATGGACCCGGCCGATCCCAACACCATCTACGCGACGCTGTGGCCGCAGCAACAGAGCTTCCGCGAAGGCCTCGCTTTCGGTGGTGCGGGCATGGGCATCTTCAAGTCGACCGATGGCGGGACCACCTGGCGGCCGCTCTCCGAAGGTCTACCGACCGTGATCCAGGCGAACCTCGCGATAGCGCCCGGCAATCCACGTCTTCTGTACGCGATGGTGGCGGGCACGCCCAAGGGACAGGAGGCGACCAGCACCACGGGTGTCGTCGGCTTCTACAAGTCGGTTGACGCCGGTGAGCACTGGACTCCGGTGAATGTCCCCGAGGGCCCGATGGGTGCGGCCACCGCGCATGTGGACACTCGTCCCCTCGCGCGCATCGGCGGCGGCGACCTTCCGACGATCACCGTCGACCCGAAGAACGAGAATGTCATCTACAGCTCGACCGTGACCCTGTGGCGCAGCGACGACGGCGGGGTTCACTGGTCCGCTATCCGCGGCGCTTACGGCGGAGACGATTATCAGAAGCTCTGGATCAATCCGAACAACCCCGACATTCTTCTCGCGGTGTCCGACCAGGGAGCCGTGATCTCAGCGAACCGCGGCAAGTCGTGGAGCAACTGGTACACCCAGCCCACCGGCGCCATGTACCACGTCACCGCCGACAACGCATTTCCGTATCGTCTTTGCGGAGGGCAGCAGGACTCGGGGTCGGCCTGTGTCGCGAGCCGGTCGAACGACGGCATGATCACGTTCCACGACTGGCATCCGGCGAACATCCAGGAGTACGGCATCGCCGCACCCGACCCAAAGGACCCCGACATCGTCTTCGGCAGCAGCCGTAGCGACGTCACCAGCTACGACCGCAAGACCGGCCAGACCGCGAGTGTTGGCCCCGACATGGGCCCGCGGGGCGGCCCGTTCAATCGGAATGTGCGGACCATGCCCATCCACTGGTCGCCGGTGGATTCGGACCTTCTCTTCTATGTGTCAAACGCGGTGTGGAAGACGCGCGACCGCGGTCAGACCTGGACGCGCATGAGTCCCGACTTGTCACGGCCCACGTGGACCGCTCCCGAGAGCGCTGGGAAATACGCCTCAACGGTGACCGCTAATGCGCAAGGCGCCATCACTGCCTTATCGCCATCGCCCCTCGACGTGAACATTCTCTGGGCCGGCACCGACGACGGCAATATCCAGGTCACCACCGACGGTGGCGCCAACTGGACGAACGTGACGCCGCCTCAGATCAAACCCTGGACTCGCATCTTCAACATCGAAGCCGGCCACTTCAACAAAGGCACTGCCTACGCGGCCGCGAACACGATGCGGATCGACGACATGAATCCGCACTTCTGGCGCACTCACGACTCGGGGAAGACCTGGACGGAGATCAACACTGGCCTCACACCAGGTGCTGTGGCGAACTCGATCCGGGAGGATCCGCGGAAGGCCGGCCTCCTCTACGCCGCCACCGAGACGCAGGTGTGGTTTTCGATCAACGACGGCGGCCGGTGGAACTCCCTTCGGCTCGACATGCCCGCGATCTCTGTTCGCGACATCCAGGTGAAAGACGACAGCACGTGCCTCTGCTCCGACCTCGTCGCCGGCACTCACGGCCGTGGCTTCTGGATCCTCGACAACATCACTCCTTTTCGCCAGATGGCCGAGGCCCAGGCGGCCACCGGCGTCTATCTCTTCAAGCCGGCGACCGCGGTGCGGGTCCGGCCCGGCATGAACAACGCGACGGAGTGGACTCCTGAACTTCCGCATGGCGAGAACCCGCCGCCTGGAGGCTTGATCGACTATTACCTCGCTTCCGATGTCACGGGTCCGGTGACGCTCGACATCGTCGACGCGCGGGGAACGCTCGTGCGTTCCTTGTCGAGTGACGATCCCGTCTTGAAGCCCGATCCGGCACTGGATCCCGAGGGTTACGACAGGATCTGCCGCGTGAATCCCACCGCACCCAACTGCCGGGTGCCGCTCTATTGGCCGGCGCCGCAGATGGTTCTCTCCACGAAGAAGGGCATGCATCGTTTCTCGTGGGATCTGCACTTCGAGCCCATCGGCGAGGAGCCCCGCGCCGCCACCGGCACGGGTGCTGTGCCCGGTCGCACATACCCGTCGGTGGAGTCGCCGTGGGCGCCCCCGGGTGAGTACACTGCGCGGCTCACCGTCGCGGGCCGGCCGTACAGCCAGCCGCTCAGCTTGCGCCTCGACCCGCGTGTGAAAACGTCCCCCGCGGACCTCAACCGCGCCGCCACGTTGTCTTGGGAAATGTATGACGGCGCAATCGCAGCCAACGGGGCCTATGAGGCAGCGCGGGCCCTGGTCGCGAAACTCGACGCTTCCGGAGCGGTCGACGCAGCCTTGAAGGCCGAGGTTGAAGCCCTGGCACCCCGCCCGCGCCCTGCTGGGTCGGGTCGTTTCGGTGGAGGCGGAGCGCCCGCCGGTCCACCGACGCTCAACGGCGCGAGTCAGACGCTGATGAGCGCCGCGATGGCGATGCAGGAAGCCGAGACGGCGCCGACTGCGCGACAGATCGCGGCATGCGATGCGGCTCGGGCGCAACTAAAGGATGTGATGCAGCGCTGGAACGCGCTACGCACCCGTAGCGGAGACCGCTGACGCACTTACCTGTTTGAGATTCGCGCGATGGCGCACCGTCCGTTGGGCGAATTCGCGCTCGGGTAGTACTTGTCATTCGGGTTCAGAACCACGTTCACCGATCGTCCCGACTCGAACGATGCGAGGGCGAAGCTGATCATGTGCTGTCTCTGAGCGTCGTTTCGGATGGCGGCGTACGTGGCATCGCAGCCAGCGACGCTGTATCCGCCCTCGATGGTCAGTTGCACCACATTCGGATGAACCGGGTCATCGGGGCCCGAAAAGTCGATTTGTATGATCCGGCCCTCGGCCTGGGCCAGCGGGGCGAAGGCGGAAAGAACTAGTGCGGCGATGAAGGTTCTGGATGCTGTGACTTTCATTTGGTCCCTCGTGAAGAGCCGATCCTGGCGCCAAAGCGCGCCGGCGGCCTGATCCCACGGGCACGCGCAGCGTCCCCCAGGGGAGGCTGCGCGCTGCCCCTAGGCCACTCGCTTCTTCAGCACCAGCTTCGACATCGCCGGCTTCGAGGGCGGTTCGAGACCCGTTTCGGCCTTGCAGTTCATCAGGATCTCGGCGAGGGGGGCCTCAAAGCGTTGGCCGGACGCGTAGCGCTGGAGTAGCATCGAGTCGACTAGGGGAAGCTCACCATGGACGCGCACCAGATCCCAGCACACATCGAAGGTGGAACAATTCAACTCGACGCACCCCTTCCGCCTTTCGCGGAACGGGTTGAGGTCGTCGTGTACACAACTCCAACTCCCAAGGGGTCGCTGGCCGCCTATGTTCGGTCCTTGCCACCAGGCGATATGACCGGTGACGAGATTGAGGCCGAGATGCGCGAATTGCGTGACTGGGGGCGGTGAGGCTCTATCTCGACACGAGCGTCCTGAGGCTGTGCGTCGAGGGCGATGCCAGCGAGCAGGCAATAGCCCTCAAGTGGATCGAGCGAGCTGAGCTCGCTCCAGGCGGAACTCTTCTCACCTCTCGACTGGCGCGCGCCGAGTGCCTTGTCAAGCCGGTCCGCCATCGAAACATCCCCAGAATTCAACAGTTCGAGGACCTCTTTCGGAACAACGGCATCGTCCTCGTTGGAATATCGGACGAGATTCTGGAACTAGCCACGCAGATAGTGGCCGATCATCACATCAAGATGGCGGATGCCATCCACACCGCCACGGCGATCAGAGGACACTGTGACGCGTTGGTCGCGAGAGACCGACCGTGGGTCCAGAATGGACCCGTCATGGGGCTTCAACTGCTTCACTTCTCGGACTAGCCGGCGCACGCCCGGCATCATGCGTGGCGGCAAGCCCGACGGACGGCCCTCCACAGTGTTGCGATCGACGCGGTCACCTGATTGAGTACTCCCGCGCTGCCCCTACGCTACGCGTTTCTTCAGCACCAGCTTCGACATCGACGGCTTCGACTTGTAGATCGGCATCTTCGCGATCTTCTTGAAGACCGGGGGCTGAGGCGGTTCGAGACCCGTCTCGGCCTTGCAGTTCTTCAGTATCTCGGCGAGGGGCGGACCCATGTCGAAGGGCACGGCCGGGCCGCGCTTCGAAGCGATGTCGGCGCGGAGCTTCTTCGTGGCTTCTTCGTCCACTACAAAGGTCTTCGCGTCAATCACCACACCGTATTCGTCGCGCGCTTTCTCGGGCGACACGAGCCGGAAGCGGACATCCTTCTGCACGCGAGCGGTCTCGCGGGTCAGCGGATCTCCGTAGCCGCCCGCTCCC
>JAYUUU010000357.1:0-4084 GCA_043754395.1 Vicinamibacteria bacterium | reverse complement strand
GAGGCGGGCTGCACGGGACCCGAGGGCCTGGTGAAGCCGCCCTGCTGGGCCTGGGCCGCCGCGGCCAGCGCGACGAGCACCGCCATGGAGAGGAGCTTCCTCACGGCCGGGCCGCCTTCGCGGGCTTGACGGCCGGGGATGCGGCCGGTGCGGGCGCCGCACCCGCGGCGGGCAGGCCGCGCTCGAGGGTCAGGCGCATCGCCTCTTCAATCGGAATCCTGTAGATGCCGTTCTCGCGATCGACCACACCGTAAGAGGAGAGGATTTCCTTCTCCTCGGCGCGGAACCTCGCGAGATCCATGGGTTCCCGAAGCTGGAGGCGCGGGCCCGGGGGCTGCTGCGCCGTGGGAGAGTTGAGATCGGCGAGGCTCGCCTGAGGTTCGGCCATGGTGGCCCGAGTGGAAGCCCCCTCACGCCAGGAACCAAGGGCCCTAAGGATGCCCCACGAGAGCACCGCGGTGAGGATGGTGACCACCGAGATCCAGAAGAGAAACTGGTAGAGCGGACGGACGGTGGCGTCCGTCTTCTCGTACTGGATCTCCGGGTTCTTTGGGTGCTTGGAGGGCTCAGTGTGCATGGGCGGCAAGCTCCTCCATCTCTTTGACCTGGGGATCGTGTTTCACAAGCAGGGGCGCCTTCTCGAGCTGACGCGCGAACAGGTACAGCCAGGCGCCACCCACCGCCACGGGCATGAGCAGGTCGAAAGGATGGACCGAGAAGTGATCGTGCTTGAAGTTGGGGGCGATGTTCCAGAAGAGGTCAACGAAGCGGAGCGTGAAGAGCAGCCCCGCGACCACCGCGAGCCGGCTTGCGTTCTTCTTGAGCCCTGCCGAAAGCAGGGTGAAGAAGGGCAGGAAGAAATGCAGGCCCACGAGGACGTAGGTGAGCTGACGCCAGCCGCCTTTCGACCGGTCGAGATACCAGGTCGTCTCCTCGGGCAGGTTGCCTGACCAGATGATCAGGAACTGGGAGAGGTTGACGTAGCCCCAGAGCATCACGAACGCGAAGAGGAACTTGCCGAGGTCATGGAACAGAGTCGAGGAGGCCACGCGCGTGAACGGGGCGTGGGTGTAGAGCCTCGACATCAACATGATGCAGACGCACCAGGCCGAGAGGGCCTGACCCACCATGAAGAGGATGCCCCAGATCGTCGAGTACCAATGGGGATCGAGGGACATCCCCCAATCGACTCCGGCGAATGTGATCACCAGAGCTTGAGCGAGGAGGCCCCAGCCGGACATGCGTCGCATCTTCTCGGCATACTCACGATCGCCGGTCTCGTCGTACTTCCACGAAAGGGCAGTCAGGGTGCGGGCCATGAGCGCCCAGAAGAGGAAGTAGAAAACCGCGCGGCCTGTGAAGAAGGGAACGTTCAGATAAGCGCCCTTCTTGTGGACGACTTCCTCGAGATGATGATCCGCCGCGATGCGAACCGGATCGGCCCAGGGATAGAGGTTCGCCATGCCGAGCAGGATCGGAAGAAAGAAAAGGGGCAGGTAATAGATGTTCCGGGCACCCGCTTCGAAGAGGCGGCGAAGCAGGATGCCCCAGTGCCCGCCCGACTGGTGCTGAATCATCAGCATCGAGAGGCAGCCGATGGAGACGCCGAACCAGAGCAGGAACGCGGGCAGATAACTCTGGACGAGCTGCTGTGGGTTCGAGTAGCCGGTGAGTGTCGCGGCCCCGGCGGCAAGAGCCACCAGGCCCGAGATTCTCCGCAGCGAAACCACCGGAGCCGGCAGAGCGATCGTCGTGGCGGCTGGCTCGGATGCGGCGGTCTCGGGGGTCACGGTTTCCTCGTGGTGTGCGGACATCAGTGAGCGCCCCCCGCCGGAGGTGCGGGCTTCTTTTCGGCCGCGGGCGCCGCGTGCTCGCCGGCGGGTGCCGCGTGTTCTACCGCAGCGCCTTCGAGCTTGCGACCGGACGTGATCGCTTCACGCTCGGCCTCGGGGATATCGGTGAGAGCCGCGTGGCGAGAGAGCTGGAGAGCGCGGATGTAGGCGATGATCGCCCAGCGATCCTTCACCGGAACCTGGGGGCCGGCGGCCGGCATCACGCCGAAGCCGTTGGTGATCACGTCGAACCAGTAGCCGTTCGTCTCGTTCCGGAGACGCTCGATGTGGTGAGAGGCCGCCACTTTGAAGCCGCGCTGGACCACCATGCCGTTGCCAAGTCCGGTGGCGCCGTGACAGGGGGTGCAGTAGATCCCATAGCGCTCGCGGCCGCGCTGCATCACCGCCGCGTCGACCAGGAACGGAAACGTGGTCGCGAACTTGCCGTCGATCTTGCCCCGGTAAAGGTGATCGTCTTCGTTCAGCTGGCCGCGGGCAACCGTCCCTTCCACCGGAAGGCGCCCGGTGCGGCCATCCGTGAAGAAGGCCGACTTCGACTGCGGTTTCGCCTTCGGCTGATTGTGCATGTCCTGGCGGCACCCCGCACCCAGAAGGGCCAGGGCAGCGGCGAGGACGATCAAGGAGGAGCGCTTCACGCGGGGATCTCCTTGACGAAAGTGGGGCTCAAAGACTTGAGCAGATCGGCGGTCTTGGCCGCATCGAACTTTGGATCGCTCGCCTCGATGACGATGTAGAACTTGTCGTTCGATGCGCCCTTTGCGAACTCTTCGATATTGAACACAGGGTGGTAGGGACGCGGGAAACCATTGAGCGCGAGCATGCCGAGGACCGCACCGAATGAGGCGAAGAGGATCGTCGTCTCGAAAGCGGGAGGAATGAAGGAGACCCAGGAGTGGAAGGGACGACCGCCGATGTTCATCGGATACTCGATCACCGAAGACCAGTACTCGAGGCCGTAACCGGCGAGGAAGCCGGTGAAGCCGCCGCCGAGAACAATGCTTGGCACCCACGAGTGATGCTGATCCAGTTCGTGGATCAAGGATTCCATCGGATAGGGCGAGTAACCATCCACATGTTTGTAGCCCGCGGCGCGGACCGCTCGCGCCGCCGTCACGACGCCATCCGCGTTCGCGAACTCGGCCATGAGGCCGTAGGTACCTGAAGGCTCAGGCGAACGCGCCCAGGTCGCAAGCTCCTTGAGCGAGTGGATGAGGTGGGAAGGAGTGTAGCCAGCGTCGCTCAATGCTTTGCCTTCCCTTCAGCACCCGGCAGGATCATCTTCACTTCGGACATCGGAATCGCGGGCAGGAAGCGGACGAAGAGGAGCATCAGGGTCAGGAACAGACCGCCGGTGCCGATGAAGAACATCCAGTCGAACTGAGTCGCCTTGTAATAACCCCACGACGAGGGCATGAAGTCGCGGTAGAGCGAAGTCACGATGATGACGAAGCGCTCGAGCCACATGCCGATGCCGACGATGAGGGAGACGATGAAGAGCCAGATGGTGTTGGTGCGCGCCTTCTTCGACCAGAGCGTGTTGGGAATGATCACGTTGCAGAAGATGAGGGCGGCGTAGGACCACCAGTACGGGCCGGTGGTGCGGGTTTTCATCATGAACCACTCGAAGAAGTTCCCCGAGTACCAGGCCATGAAGAGCTCCATGAAGTACCCGTAAGCGACGATGAGACCGGTGGCAAGCATGACCTTCGCCATGTTCTCGATGTGGCGCATGGTGATCACGTCTTCGAGCCGATACAGCCACCGCACCGGTATCGCGAGGTTGAGCACCATGGCGAAGCCCGCGAACACTGCGCCCGCGACGAAATAGGGCGGGAAAATGGTGGCATGCCAGCCGGGGATGAGCGAAACCGAGAAGTCGAAGCTCACGACGGTGTGAACAGAGAGAACGAGGGGCGTCGAAAGACCGGCGAGAAGCAGGTAGGCCTTCTCGTAGTTCGACCAGTGGCGCGCCGAGTTGCGCCATCCCATCGCCCCCATGCCGTAGAGGAGTCTCGCGATCGGGTTTTTGGCGCGGTCGCGAAGCGTGCCGAGGTCGGGAATCATGCCGACGTACCAGAAGAGGAGCGACACCGTTCCGTAGGTCGAGACCGCGAACACGTCCCAGATCAGGGGGCTGCGGAAGTTTGGCCAGAGGCCCATGGTGTTGGGATAGGGCAGGAGCCAGTAGAACGCGAGCCAGGGGCGGCCGGTGTGGAAGAGCGGGTACTGCA
>JAYUUU010000356.1:0-6478 GCA_043754395.1 Vicinamibacteria bacterium | reverse complement strand
GAGAATTTCGCCCTGAGTGCGAAGGTGCCCGGCGAGTCCTTCCTGAAAGCGATCGCCTCATGAGCATCCCGGCCGCTGCGGTCGTCTTAGCCCTGCTCGTCCAGATCAGCGGCCCCGGCGCTTCTGCCCCGAAAGGCGGCTTGAGCCGCGAACTCTCCGCCACTTTCGGGAAGAAACTCGAACTTCTCGAGAAGTTCGAGCGCGATCCCAAGGCCAAACGCACTCCGGTGAGTGTTTTCGAGTCGGAACTGAACTCATACGTCCGCTTCGCGCTGGCCGAAAAAGTGCCGCGTGGTTTGCGCGAGGTCCGTATCCTTCTTCGAGATGGCCGTCTCGAACTCCGCGGCCTCGCGAATCTCTCCGAATTCTCCGAGCTCAAGGACAAGGCCGCGGGGGCCGCCTCATTCCTCGCCCTGCTCAGTGGAGAAATGGCGGTGGAGATCGTGGCCGACTTCAAAAGCGACCGCGGCTTCGGCCAGTTCCAGCTCGTGAGCGCTCAAGTGGGGCCGCTGCCTCTTTCGCCCGCAATCGTGGGCGACATCGTGGCCCGCGCCACCGTGGATGCCTCGAGGCCCAACGGTTTCGATATCCGAGCGCCGTTTCGTTTGCCTTATGCCGCGAAGCGGATTCGCTCCTCCCAGGCCCTCGCGACCATCGAGTATTGATTCAGGCAGGCCCTTGGGCGGCGCCGCGGAGATAAGGCCGGAGACCCCGGTCCAGTTCGTCAAGGGTGTGGGACCTGAGCGCGCCCGAGCTCTCAAGGAAGAGGGGATAGAGACGGTCAGGGACCTGCTTCTGATCCTCCCGAGGAGATACGAGGATCGATCGAATCTCGCGCCGATCAAGAGCTTGAAACCCGGCGTTCGCTCCACGGTGTGCGGAAAGATCGTTGCGGTGAGCCTGAAGCGCGCGCGCCGCATGCCTATCTTCGAAGCGGTAGTGGAGGATGGCTCCGGTCGGATCAAGTGCGTCTTCTTCGGCCAGGCGTACCTCAAGGACTCGTTCAAGGTAGGCCGCCGCGTGGTTCTCCATGGAGCGCCCGAATGGGATCGTTACGGAGGCGGGTTGGCTCTTCATTCGCCGGACTCCGAGATGCTCGATGACGGGGTCGGCGAGGGCACGGGCGAGGGCGCCGATGCGGCCTCGCTGGATGCGGCGATCCACATGGGCCGCGTGGTTCCGGTCTACGAAAAGCGGGCGGGACTGCTGCCGAAGATCTGGCGGCGGATTCTCACGCACCTCGTCCGATCCCTTCCTGCGGATTTTGGAGAGCCCGATATCCTTTCGCTGGATCTTCGGAAGGAATTGGGTGTCGTCGGTCTAGGGCAAGCACTTTCCGCCGTCCACGATCCTTCGGCGGAGGACGATCTCGCTCTGCTCAACGGGGCGCGGTCGCGCGGACATCTTCGAATGATCCTCGAGGAGTTCTTCCTCTTCGCGGTCGGGCTCGCCGCGAAGCGGCTGGACCGCCAGCGAGGAGTTGTCGTTCGGGCCAATGAGGCCGCGCGCGAGGCTGCGAAGAAGGTCCTGCCCTTCCCGCTCACCAGCGCGCAGAAGCGCGTGCTCAAAGAGATCGCCGCCGACCTCGAATCCGGTCGCGAGATGAAGCGGTTGTTGCAGGGCGACGTCGGTTCCGGGAAGACCATCGTTGCTACCCTTGCCATGCTGCTCCCGGTTTCGAATGGGAAGCAGGCGGCGCTTGTGGCTCCCACCGAGGTTCTGGCTGACCAGCACTTCCTCACCTTGAGCCGCATCCTGGCGCCCGCCTTTGTGCGCGTGATCCGCCTTTCCGGGAGGCTCAAGTCGAAAGAGCGGAAGGAGGCGCTTGAGGCCATCGCGAACGGTGAAGCTCAGATCGTCATTGGAACGCATGCCCTGTTCGAGCCGGATGTGGTCTTCAAGTCTCTCGCTCTTGCCATCATCGACGAGCAGCACCGATTCGGAGTGATCCAGCGTGAGGAACTTCGGCTCAAGGGCGAGGGCGTGCACGCCCTCGTGATGACCGCGACCCCGATACCGCGAACCCTGGCGCTTTCGTTTCATGGCGACCTCGATACTTCGGTTCTCGACGAGAAACCACCCGGACGCATGCCCATCCGAACCGCGCACCGCTTCGATTCCCAGCGGGCCCGGATTGTCGAGGCCGCGAAGCGACACCTTGCCGAGGGGCGTCAGGTTTACGTCGTCTGCCCGCTGGTCGAGGAGTCGGAGAAACTCGCCGACGTTCGCGCCGTCACACAACTGACCGCGGCCTGGACCGAGTGGCTCCCCGGAGTCAAAGTGGCGCCACTTCACGGCCGGATGCCTCGTGATGAAAAGGGTGCCGCCATGGACTCGTTCGTGCGAGGCGAGACGCGCGTCCTCGTGAGCACGACCGTGATCGAGGTGGGTGTGGATGTTCCGAACGCGACGTTGATGGTGATCGAGCAGGCCGAACGCTTCGGCATCGCGCAACTCCACCAGCTTCGCGGGCGCGTGGGCCGGGGGCGTCACGCCTCCGAATGTCTTCTTGTCACCCGCGCGTATCCGGGGGATGAAGCGAAGCAGCGGCTCGACGCCATCGTGGCGAGCGAGGATGGCTTCTTCCTCGCGGAGAAAGACCTCGAGATTCGTGGCCCGGGCGAGTTCTTCGGGACACGGCAGTCGGGCCGGGGCCTCTTCCAGGCCGGTGACCCGGTTCGCGATCGGGAGTTGTTGATTCGGGCACGCGACCTCGCGGACACGTGGTGGAAGACGGCGCCTGCTCTGGATTCCCTTCGCGTCTACGCGCGGAGCGAGGAATGGACGAGGCGGTTCGGCCTTTCCCAGGTCGGCTGAGCGTTTGGTTGGCCCGCCGGTAAACTACGGCTCCGTGGCCAAGGAACAAAACCCTATCGTCCTCATCTTCGGCCAAGACTCCCTTCGCGCGGATCGAGCCCTCGAAGGCGCTCTCAACTCGCGTCAGGTCGAGCCTTCGGAGATCACCCGGATATGGGGCGACGAGTCGTCCTTTGCGGATGTCTTCGCCGCCGCTTTGTCCCGTTCCCTTTTCTCCGACAAGACGGTCGTGGTCGTGCGGCGAGCGGAGAAACTGAGGGGCGGGGGAGGCCGCGATCCCGAGGATGAAGGGGGCGATGAGGACGGTGCGGACATTCCCGACGTCGTCCTAGAGAAACCGAAGGGCAAGAAGGCGGCCGCCAAGGCGCCCGCAGGCGACCTCCCGGATCTTGATCCGTCCTCAGTGCTCGTCTTCGTCGTCCGCAAAGTGGACCGCAGGATCGGAATATGGAAGAAGCTCAGCAAGGTCGCCGAGGTGGTCGATGTCGACTACCTCAAGGGGCGCGCTCTGAACGCGGCCGCAGCGGCGGAGGCGAGGGCGCTTGGCCTCAAGATCTCGGAAGAAGTGCTTGAAGAGACGGTCGAGCAGAGCGGACCAGCACTCGGGCGCATCCGAAGCGAATTCGAAAAGATGGTTCTTTACCAAGGAGGCGCGGCAGGGAAGGGCCCCGACGACATTGTCGCCGTGACCTCAGCCCCGCCGCTTTACCTTCTCTCGGACGCGGTCATGGCCAGGAACAAGCGGAAGAGCCTCGGCTACCTCGACGACGCGATGCGTCAGGGTGAAGCGGGCCTTCGAGTTTTGGCGACGCTGCATGGAACCATCCGAAGGATCGCCATGTTTCGCGCCATGCGGGCGCAGGGTGTTCCGAGCACCGAGGCGGGTTCGCGCCTGGGCATCATGCCCTTCAAGGTCATGGACACCGACCGGGCGGCTCGGACCTGGAGCGAGCGGGACATTGCTCGTGCGCTCGCCGTTTTCGCCGAAGCCGACAGGCGCCTCAAGCTCTCCGCCCCCGCGGTTCCCGTTCTGACTCACGCGGTGGTTCAGATTGTGGGCGGGGGTTCCCGCGGGTGAGACCCGCGCGGGAACGCAGGCCAGGGGAACTACGCGCTGACGGTGTTCAGGCGGCGCGCCAGGCGCGACTTGGTGCGGCTCGCGGCGTTACGGTGGATGGCGCCCTTCTTGGCCGCGCGGTCCAGTTCGGAGAACGTGGGCGCGGCAAGGCTCTTGGCCGCAGCGGCATCGCCCTTTTCCATGGCGGAGCGGAGCTTCTTGACCTGAGTCTTGAGCTGCGCGGTGTTGGCGCGGTTGATTGCGCGCTTCTTGCGCGAACGGCGCATTTGTCTGAGTGCGGAGTCGTGATTCGCCACGCTGAAAAACCTCTTGTTTCGCTAAACCCTGTATTTGTGCGGGCAAACTCCCGCCGTATCGAGATCGTGAGCCGGTGAGTCTACCTGAAAGTCCGCAGAAGCACGAGTCCTTGGCCCGATCCGACTTCGGGAAAAAGACCGCGATGCTTTCGCTCGCGACCCTGCTTTCCCGGGTTCTCGGCCTCGTCCGCGAACAGCTTTTCGCCTTGACCCTGGGCGCCTCGGCGCAGGCGGAGGCGTTTGTCGTTGCGTTCCGGATTCCCAATCTGCTGCGTGATCTCTTCGCGGAAGGGGCCCTTTCAGCGGCCTTCATTCCCGCCTACTCGCGGGCCGACCACGAGAGCGCCGAACGCGGCTTCGCGCTCGCTCGCCGCCTCCTGACCCTGCTCTTCCTGGTCCTCACTGTGATTTGCGGTCTCGGTGTGATCGCGGCTCCCATGCTCGTCCACGCCCTGGCTTCGGGCTTCGCCGATATCGAGGGGAAGAGCGAACTCGCGACCAGGATGACCCGGATCATGATGCCGATCCTGCCATTCGTGTCGTTCGCGGCGGTGGCGATGGGAATGCTCAATTCTCGCGACAAGTTCGGGCTTCCCTCGCTTGCCCCCGCGTTCTTCAATGTGGTCAATATCCTCGTCGCGGTGGCCCTGTACGCATTCGGCTTGCCGAAGGATGAGGTGGCGTACGGATGGGCGGTCGGCGCCCTCGTTGGAAGTGCTGCCCAGTTTCTGATCCAGTGGCCGGGCCTGCAGCGCGAGGGCTTTCGTTTTCGGCCGGACTTCAATTTCAAGGACCCGCTGATCCGCGACATCCTCACCACCATGGCCCCCGCGACGATCGCCCTGGCCGCGGTGCAGATCAACATCTTCATCAGTTCCGACTACGCGTCGACCCAGCCCTCCGCGGTGGCCTGGCTCAACTACGCGTTTCGCCTTCTCTACCTGCCGATGGGTCTTTTTGGAGTCGCGGTCGGCACCATCGCCGGAGCCCGCCTCTCCCGTCTGATTGCCTCGGGAAGCGAGGCGGAGGCCCACTCTCAGATGGCGCAGGCGCTGCGTCTGCTGCTCTTCCTCACCCTGCCCTCAGCGCTCGGCCTTATCTGCGCGGGCCGGCCGATCGTGCGGCTCATCTACGAACGCGGCGCGTTCACTCCTGTCGATACCACCGCGGTGGCGACAGCACTCTCGTGGATGGCGCTCGGCCTGGTGGCGTATGCGTCAACCAAGGTGTTCGTGCCGTATTTCTACGCCATCAAGCGCCCACGCGTGCCCTTCGCCGCAAGCCTTCTCGCGGTGGCCGCCAATCTTGTGACCCTGGGTTTGCTCTTCGACTCCATCGGCTTCGAAGCGGCTGGCCTCGGCATGGCGCTTGGGAACCTCGCGAACGGGGGACTGCTGCTCGCGGTTTACCGAGGGCCGGAATCGCTCTTGAAGGCGATCGATGCCCGTTTTCTCGGGTCGCTTCTCATCGCCACCGCGGCCATGTCCCTCGTGGTCGTTTGGTCCATCTCAATGTTCAACCCAGGCACCCCCGGTCTTGGGGCCAAGGCCGCGGGGGCTCTTGTGCCGGTGATCCTCGGCGCCATTTCGTATTTCGGCCTGGCTGCGCTATTCGGCGTGCCTGAGGCGAAGCGCGTGCTGGGGCTGATCCAAAGACGTCTTGCGCGATGAGCGAAAGGGCGTCTCCTGACGAGCGTCCCGCCGAAGACCCGCGGATCACCGACTACCTGAATCACCTCCGCGCCGAACGCGGCCTGTCGGCGAACACCATCTCCGCGTACCGCTCCGACCTCCAGAAACTCGCGGGCTGGGCGAAATCGCGCGAACAGGCGTTTCAGGACATCAAGGCGCGGGACGTGGCGGGCTTTCTTGCTCACCTGCGCGCTTTGGGCCTGTCGGCGCGATCCGCGGGCCGAGCCGTTCACGCGATCCGTGGCTTCTTTCGGTTTCTCGTGCGAGAGGAAAAGCTCACCGACGACCCGATGGAGAACATCAGGTCGCCGAAGCCGTTCAAGCCGCTGCCCCGGTTCCTTAATCGTTCTCAGGTGGAGGCCCTCCTTCAAGCACCCGATCTCGGGACACCCCTTGGACTGCGGGATAAGGCGATTCTCGAGACGATGTACGCGAGCGGCCTTCGCGCCTCCGAAGTGACGCACCTCAAGACCGAGAACATCGACACCGATATCGGCCTCCTGAGGATTTTTGGAAAGGGAAGAAAGGAGCGCCTCGTCCCCATCGGTTCGAGCGCTCTCGCCGCCATGCTGGGTTATGAGCAGGAGGGCCGAATG
>JAYUUU010000355.1:0-9553 GCA_043754395.1 Vicinamibacteria bacterium | reverse complement strand
GGCGAGCTTCTTGCCGAGGCGCGCGCGCGGCTCGGTGGCCATGAATGGATTCGCGTAGCAGAGCTTGCTCGCCTGCTTCTGGATCGCGTGGACCACTCTCGGGTGGGAATGCCCGATGTTACTGCACATCAGCTGAGAGTTGAAGTCGAGGTATTGCTTGCCCTCGGGTGTCCAGAAATGAACGCCATCGGCCTTGGCGACGGGTATGGGGTCGATCTTCGACTGCACCGACCACTCGTACATCGTGTGCCGTTTGCACAACTCCACCATCTCGGCGCCGCCCATGGGCCGGTCGAGCATCTCCGTCTTCTCTTCGGTCATTGTTCCTTCTTGGGCTCAGGTGCAAGCCGCATCAGCACGAGGTAGATCACGAACGCCGCCCCGAACCCGACAAACCAGCCGTAATCATAAAGGGGCTTGAGCGGCGGCCACAGGAGCCCGCCCCACGCGAGTGCGCAACCGACCAGCATGGCCGCCACCGCCGCGACGTTCCACCCTCCGCTGTATCTGTATGTCCCGGTGGTGAGATAGAGGTCTTCGAGGTTCAGTTTCGTTCGCCGAACGATCCAGTAGTCGGCGATCAGCACACCGCCGATCGAGCCCAGGCCCCCCGAGTAGCCCACCAGCCAGGTGAAGATGTAGCCGGACGGGTCGGCGAGCAGACGCCACGGCTGCATCAGGATTCCGAGAATGCCGGTGATGAGCCCGCCCGTCTTGAACGAGATGAGCTTCGGAAACGCGTTCGCGAAGTCGTTCGCGGGAGACACCACGTTCGCCGCGATGTTGACCGACAGTGTCGCCACCACCACCGTGAACATCGAGATGGCGATGACGACCGGGCTGTCGAACTTCGCCACCAGCTTGATCGGGTCCCAGATCGCTTCCCCGTAGATAATCGCGGTCGCGCTCGTGATCAGCACGCCCATCGCGGCAAAGATAAACATAGTGGTGGGAAGAGCCACGGTCTGGCCGATCACCTGCTCGCGCTGGCTGCGGCCGAAACGCGTGAAGTCGGGCATGTTCAGCGAGAGGGTCGCCCAGAAGCCGACCATGCCGGTGAGCGAGGGAACGAAGACTTTCCAGAACGAACCGAAGTCCTCGAACTTGCTGGGCTGGGCCAGAAGCGGCCCCAGACCATTCGCCGCGTCATAGGCCCAAACCACGAGCGCGCCCGTCATCACGAGCACGAAAGGCGCCGCCCAGTTCTCGACGAGGCGAAGCAGGTTCATGCCCTTATAGATGATCGCTATGTTCATGCTCCAGAAAATCATGAACGAAATCCACTCCGTGTTGGTGTGTCCCAAGAAGCCGGCGCCAAGGAGGGTCGCCCACCCGGGGATGACGCTCGCGATCAGCGTCTGCACCGCCTCCCCGCCGATCCAGGCTTGAATTCCGAACCACCCGCAGGCCACGAGCGCCCGCATGAGGGCTGGAAGATTCGAGCCAAAGGTGCCGAACGCGGCGCGTGCGAATACCGGGAACGGAATGCCGTATTTCGTCCCGGGATGCGAGTTCAGGAGGATCGGGACAAGGACGATGGTGTTGCCGAGCAGAATCGTGAAGAGCGCTTCTTTCCAGCTCATCCCGGCCGCGAGCAGGCCCGAGGCCATCATGTAGGTCGGGATGCAGTGCGCCATGCTGATCCAAAGCGCCGCGAAGTTGTAGGTCGTCCAGTCCCGGTGGACGACTTCCACCGGCGCGAGGTCTTCGTTGAACAGCGAACTCGCCCGAGCCCGGGCCCGCGACTCGGGGGTCAGTTCAACGCGGCCGTCCGGGTGATGAATCTCCGAGGTCACAGGCGCGGGTGCCCGGCCTGGCGCTTGATGTACTGGCCGCGGCCTTTGGCGCCTTTGAAGACGCCGTGGTCCACGATGACTTCACCGCGCGAGAGGACCACCGCGGCTGCTCCGGTGACGACGCGGCCTTCATAAGGGTTGTAGTCGACACGCATGTGGTGCGTCTTGACCGAGATGGTGTGCTCCTTCTCGGGATCCCACAGGATGATGTCGCCATCCGAGCCGACCGCGATCGTCCCCTTCTTCGGGAACAGGCCGAACATCTTCGCGGGACTCGTGGACATGAGCTGCACAAAGCGATGCTGGTCGATGAATCCCTTGCGCACTCCCTCCCACAGCATGTAGAGCCGCGTCTCGATGCCGGGCGCTCCGTTTGGAATCTTCGAGAAGTCATCCTTGCCGAGCAGCTTCTGACTCGCCTCGTTCATACAGAACGGACAGTGGTCGGTGGAGACGACCTGCAGATCGTTCTGGGCCAGGCCCTTCCACAAGGCGGCCTGGTTCCACTTCTCGCGAAGGGGAGGAGACATCACGTACCCAGCACCTTCGAAGCCGGGGCGTTCGTAGTCCTCATATGAAAGGAACAAATACTGCGGACAGGTCTCGGCATACGCGGGCAGACCCATGTCGCGGGCCTGCTTCACCTTCTCGAGCGCGTCCGAACTCGACAGATGGACGATGTAGATCGGCACCCCGGCCATCTCGGACAGTGCGATCGCGCGACCCGTGGCTTCGGCCTCGGCCCGGGTCGGCCGGGTGAGTGCGTGATACTTGGGAGCGGTCTGGCCCTTCATCAGCGCTTCCTTCACGAGCGTGTCGATGACTCCGCCGTTTTCCGCGTGCATGCAGATCATGCTGCCGGTCTCGCGCGTGCGCCGTAGCGCCTTGAAGATCGTCGCATCGTCGACCTGGAAGACACCCGGGTAGGCCATGAAGAGCTTGAACGAAGTAACGCCCTCGTGGCGCGTGAGCTTGTCCATGTCGTGGGCCGCCTGCTCGGAGAGCTCGCGCACGATCACGTGGAACGCATAGTCGATGGCGGCCTTGCCTTCGGCCCGCTTCATCCACCCTTCGTACGCGGGGTAGAGCCCCTCCCCGAAATTCTGGATGGCGAAGTCGATCAGCGTGGTGGTGCCGCCGTGCGCCGCGGCGATGGTGCCCGTCTCGAAGTCATCCGACGACGTCGTTCCGCCAAACGGCATGTCGAGATGGGTGTGGACGTCGATGCCGCCCGGCATCACCAGCTTTCCGGACGCATCGATCACGGTGTCGGCGGGGATGTTCATCCCCTTGCCGATCATGGTGATGACGCCTTTGTCGATGTAGATATCGGCGTCGTACCGGTCCGAGGCGGTGACGATGGAGCCGTTCTTGATGAGGGTCGTGGTCATGGTTGCCTTGGTAGTGGTGGGAGGGGGTTTGCTTCGTCGCCTTCGATTGATGAGCTTCCTCGCAATGACGGCGGGCTCCTTTGGGTGATCCGCCGTCAGCGGTTTATGGGTTCAGGATGGCTCCTCGTAATGACGTAGGGAAAAACAGCTTGGCTGGGTCTCCGTCAGGGACGGGCGGCCTGGGCGGTCTCCATATCCTGCGACGAATAACCCTCGGCGTCGTAGCCGCCGGCGTACTCGGCGTCGTCGGGGCGTCGGATCTTCGAGTGAACAACCACGCGGTCGCGGCGGAGGCCGCGGAAGTCGTCAACGCTCTTCCATCCCTTGTCCGCGTTCCGCTCGATGAACTGAGCGAGACCGTCTTTGAGGCTCTTAATCACGCTCGGCCCGATCGCTTTATCGAGCATCGCGGCCGTGCACACCTGAACCGTCCCGCAGCCCAGCAGGAAGTAGCTCGCGGCCTGGCGGAAGTCCGAGACTCCACCGATACCCGAGAAGGCCTTGTCCGGAAACGCCTTCGTCATCTTCGCCATGTTCGCCAGAGACATGGGCAGAATCGCCGGGCCGCCCATGCCACCGCTTGAGACGAGTCCATCCACGTTCATTTCGAACTCGAGCGTGTCCGAATCAATGATCGGGAGAGACGGGAAGGTGTTGGATGAAACCACCGCGTCGGCGCCGCCGCGGAAGACCGCACCCGCCTCGACACTCATGTCCGCCGAGGCCGGGGTGAGTTTCGCCCACACCGGAATCTTCGCGACCTCCTTCACCACCTGAGTAACGAACGAGCACAGCGCCTGATCCTTGCCGATGTTCGAGCCCATATCCGTGCGGTCCATGTGCGGGCACGACAGGTTCATCTCGATGCCGTCCGCACCCGCGTCCTGGCAGGCCTTCGTGAGGTCGCGCCAGTGATCGAGTTCCTTGTCGCTTCCCGAACCCGCCATGATCGACGCGATGAGGACCTTCTTAGGATGCGCCTTCTTGATTCGCTCCAGCCGCGGGATCCACCAATCGAGGGCTTTGTCGGAGATGAGCTCCCAGTTCCACGACGAGACGAGAGCGCCATCGCGACCCTTGTTCATCGATAGCGAGCCGGTCGCGGGGTTCGACCTCGTGAACTTCGTCTTCGGCCCCGCCACGTTGACCACGGGATGCATGCCGATGGTCTTCACCACCACGCCGCCCCAGCCCGCGTCGAAGGCGCGCATGATGTTGCTCTCCGACTCAGTGGGAGGTGCTGAGGAAAGGAGAAACGGATTCTCGAACTTGATGCCGGTGAAATTGACCGATAGATCGACAGCCATGGGACCCTCCTCAAACGGATGTGAAACCAAAACGGCGATAACGGCGTCCTCGTCTGCTAAAGCGCGGTAAGCGGGCCGTAGGTTTCCGGCCTTCGGTCGCGATAGAACTGCCAGGTCGAGCGGACCTCATCGATCATGTCAAAGTTGAGGTCGGCAACCACCACGGCATCACGGTCCCGTGAAGCTTCGGCGATGATCTGGCCGCGCGGATCGCAGAAATAGCTCTGGCCGTAGAACTCCCCGATGTGCCACGGCGCCTCATGACCCACGCGGTTGATGGCGCCCACGAAATATCCGTTCGCGACCGCATGCGCCGGCTGCTCGAGCTTCCAGAGGTATTCGGAAAGGCCGGCCACCGTGGCTGAGGGGTTGAACACGATCTCCGCGCCGGCCAGACCCAGTGCCCGAGCCCCTTCCGGGAAATGGCGGTCGTAGCAGATATAGACGCCGACCTTCGCGTAGGCGGTCTCGAACACGGGATAGCCGAGGTTCCCTGGCTTGAAATAGAACTTCTCCCAGAACCCGGGCTTGGTATGCGGGATGTGGTTCTTGCGGTACTTGCCCAGATACTTCCCATCGGCGTCGATGACCGCGGCGGTGTTGTAGTAGACGCCCGACTGCTCGATCTCATAGATAGGAACGATGATCACCATCTTGTGTTTCTTCGCGAGCTTCTGCATGAGCTTCACCGTGGGGCCATCTGGAACCGGTTCGGTGAAGTGATACCAGCGGGTCTCCTGCTCGGCGCAGAAGTAGGGCCCGTAGAAGATCTCCTGCAGGCAGAGAATCTTGGCGCCCTTCTTCGCCGCGGTCGCGATCAACTTGACGTGCTTGTCGATCATGGCCTTCTTGACCTTCTCGAGGCCGGCCTCGGGGCCGAGGACGTTCCGGGCCTGGATGAGTCCACAACGAACGATGCGCGGCATGGGCGATCTCCTTCGATGGTTTGGACGTGGCCTGAAGTATGCCACCACCCTCGTCATTCGTGAATGCGCGCGCGGGCGTGTGCTACGCTCACGCGGGGCTTGAAGAGAGCGGCGCGCGAGCGCGCCCTTTAGGAGACAAGAAACGATGACGCGATCGAGATTCCAGCTCCTTCCCCTCCTTGTGGTGAGCGCCGTGCTCACCAGTGGAGCGCACGCGGGCGACCTTGCCGACGTCCAGGCGAAGGGCAAGCTCATCATGCTCACCTTCCCGGCGGTGGAAGACCCGTTTGTGGCGGTCAACCTCGACGCCATGCGCACCGCGGGCCTCAAGCTCGCCGACATGAAAGACCCCGACCACTTCAGCGGCGTCGACGTGGACCTCATGAAGGGTTTCGCGAAGAGCCTCGGCGTCGCTCTCGAGATGCGTCCTCAGACCGGCGGTTACGGCGAATTGCTGCCCGCACTGCTCGCTAACAAGGGCGATCTGGTGGCGAGCCGTCTTACCGTCACCCCCAAGCGGCAGGAAGCGGCGGACTTCTCGTCGCCTTACTTCAGCCAGTGGGCGGTGGCCGCGGTCAAGCCCGACAACAAGTTCAAGACCGTCGACGATCTCAAGGGCAAGCGGGTCGCGGTCATGAAGGGATCGAGCCAGTGGGAGTTCCTGAACACCATGAACCTGACTCCGGACATTCGCCTCACCTCGTTCAACATGGAGAGCTACACCGCGGTGCTCGAAGGCCAAAGCGACTACGCGCTGATGGACTCTCGCGCCTCGGTGGGCGAGCCGGTAAGCGCTCAGTTCAGCGAACTCAAGGTGGGAGTTCGGGTCCACCGGTCGGACCAAGGCGTCATGGTTCGCAAGGGCAGCGATCTCAAGGCTCTTCTCGATGCCTATATCGAGCAACTGCGGAAGTCCGGTGAACTCGAGAAACTGCTAGCGAAGTACGGGTTGTCGTCAACCAAACCGTAGGGGCGCGAACCATTCGCGACCGGTAACGGGAGTTCGCGCGGCGAGGCCGACGTCGCGGCGAGGGCTATCATGACACTCGCGTCGCAAGGCGTAGGTAACTAGTTCGTTCAGGAACGGAGACAGAAAAAAAAGACATGGCAAAGCGCTCGAGAACCAACTGCACGGCACCGGCGTTGAAGGATGAGTTGCTGGTTGCGTACCTTGACGATGAGGCGGTTGTATTTGACCGTGCCACAAACCAGGGCCATGCGCTGAACGGTCCTGCGACGGCGGTGTACCGCGGACTCCACGAAGGCCGAGGGCTCGACGAAGTGGCCGCCTCGATTGGCTCTCCTGTGGTGGGTGTGGCGCTGCACAAGTTTCACCACGCGGGCCTCTTGCGGCCCGGTTCGACCCTCCCGAGACGCGCGGCACTCAAAGGCCTGGCTATCGCGCTGCCAACCGTGGTCAGCGTCTTGATTCCAGCAGCGGCGGGGGCGCAGAGTCTGGCCGACTGCACCACGTTCCCCGACCAAGCAAGCTGCCCCACCCCCAGATGCATGTGGCTTGTAGATATGTGTGTGCCCGAACCCCAGGCCTAGTCCCCTCGGTGCTTTGTCCCCGGGGCACCTGCCACGGCGCAGCGCCGGGCGAAGGCCCTACCCCGCTCGGAGATACCCACGCAAGCCGGAGCCCGAGCCCCGGCTTGCGACCGGGTGACAAGAGGTCCAATTGGCTGGGTAGTTGAATCCCGGTCAGGGGAGAATCGTCAAAGTTACTGACGAGCCCCGATGGACCTTGTGGGTGGCCTTGGTGAAGTCGGTGTCCACCGCTTTGCCGATGTCCATGAACTTCTGAGGGTTCCGGTCGACAAGCGGGAACCATGAGCTCTGGATCTGGACCATGATCCGGTGGCCTGGCCTGAAGGTGTGCGCGATGTCCGGCATCTCGAACTCGATCGTTTCGACCTTGCCCGGGGTGAGCGGTTCGGGCTTCTCGAGCGACTTCCTGAACTTCGCGCGGAACGGCTCGCCCCTCACAAGCTGCTGGTAGCCGCCCATCACCACCGCGTTCGCCGGCCGGGGCGAGGGTTCGGGCCGAAGCGTTGGCGCGTCACCCGGATAGACGTCGATCAGTTTCAGCACGAAGTCGGCGTCGGTAGCGGAGGACGAAACCTGAAGTTTCACCTTCACCGGACCAAGGGCCCGGACATCGCTCTCGAGGGCCGCGGTCTCGTAGACGAGAACGTCCGGGCGGGTCGAGGCGAAACGCTGGTCTTCGGTCATGTAGTCGCCGCGCATCCCCATGTTGATGTAGCCGAGGTAGGGCACCGGCTTGTTCGGATCCGCCGTGTATTCGTCGGCCGAAGTGTCCGCCGCGCCGGGAGCGGTCGCCGAGAGCAAACCGCGCGCGCCAAGGTAATAGCTCGCTTCCTTCGAACCCGCGGGCGGCCAGGCTTCGTGTTTGTGCCATTCATTGCGGCCCGTCTCGAAGACCCAGGCGCGCGGCATCGAGGCTTCAACGCCCTTGAGATGCTTCATGAAGAACGGGAACTCGATCTCCTCACGATAGAAAACGCTCGTCTTCTGGCCGAAGTCGAGGTTCCCGAGGAAATCACCGTCGCCGCGCGCCCACCCGCCGTGGCGCCAGGGCCCGAGAACGAGGGTGTTGGGAGTCTGCGGTGAATCCTTCGTCAGCATCCGGTGGACGCGCTGCGGCCCTTGAAGGTCCTCGGCGTCGAACAGGCCCCCGGTCACGAGAACCGCGGGGGTCACATTCTTGAAGTGCGCCGAGATGTCGCGCGAACGCCAGAACTCATCGAACGTTGCGTGGTCGACGTACGCCTTGAAATACTCCTTCCCGGTCACCGTCTCGAGCGCGCGCTGCATCGTGCCGAGCTTGAGGTAGTACTGATAGCCGTCGGGGGTTCCGTAGTTGAAATCAGGGCCTTCGGCCGGAAGCATCGGGTTCTTCTGTTCCACGAAGTTCACGTAGAAGCCGTAATTCGCGGCCAGCATGAAAGCGCCGTTGTGAAACGCATCATCCCCGCGGAAGAGGTCGGCCACCGGGGCCTGAGGGGAGACTGCTTTGAGTGCTGGATGGGCGTCCGGCAAAGCCGCGGCCGCGTAGAACCCCGGGTAAGAGATTCCCCAGATTCCGACCGTGCCGTTGTGGCCCTTGATGTTCTTCAGCAACCATTCGACGGTGTCGTAGGTATCCGAACTCTCGTCGACGTCCTTCGTGGTTGGCTTCGACTTCTTGTGCGGCGTGGTCTCGAGGAACGTGCCCTCGGACATGTACCGGCCCCGGACGTCCTGGTACACGAAGATGAACCCTTCTTCCTGAAACAAGGGCGAGGGACCGAGGCTCGTTCGGTAGTTGTCGATGCCGTAGGGCCCCACGCTGTAGGGCGTGCGCTGCATCATGAACGGGTAGCTGCGCGAGCTGTCTTTGGGAGTGTAGATAGCCGTGAAGAGGGTCGCCCCGTCGCGCATCCGAATCTTGAATTCGTGCTTCGTGTACTTCGCGCGAACCGGATTGGGCGCCGCCGAGTCCTGGGCGGAAAGAGGGACAGGAGCGAGGGAGAGAAGGCTCGCGCCGAGCGCGAGTCGGGTCAAGGCCTTGCACATGCGGTCATCCTAGCGGATGACAACGCGCGCCCCGGACCACGGGCTGCTAGACCTCGACCGCGAGTTCTTTCTTGAACGTGCGGAAGAAACGATCACCGAGCCCGCGAGGCCTCCAGGCCGTGACCCGCGTCGCTCGAATCGAGACCCGATCTGCGCGATTTGTGACGATCACACGGGGAGTCGTTCCACGGGGCGCACGTTCCAGCAGATCGTCCGCGAGGAGGAGTATCACCGCCGCACGCTCCACGGTCGAGCGATCGGCGCGGCTCACCAGGGGCGCAAAGTCGTCGAGGGCGATGCCCTCTTCATCGGCTGCATGCAGAACCGCGGCGATGCGAGCGACCTCGGCTTGCGAAAAGCCGTCGAGCTCGGAGTCGAGGACGATACGCGCCGCGTGCTCGTGTCGATCGAAGAAATCCACGGCGCGGCCGATGTCGAGAATGGTCGCAGCGCCTTCAAGAGCGGCCGCGAAACGACGGCCGCGCTCGCCTTCGCCAATCACCAAACGGTCATAGAGAACGGAGGCGAGGGCGGCGCGTCGTTGGCCCTGTCGA
>JAYUUU010000354.1:0-3821 GCA_043754395.1 Vicinamibacteria bacterium | reverse complement strand
GTCGAAGAGGATCACCGCGTAAGGACGCCGCCGAATGGTCTCGGTGAGCTGGCCGCCCTCGTCATAACCCACGTACCCGGGAGGTGCTCCGACGAGGCGCGACACCGCGTGCTTCTCCATGTACTCGGACATGTCGATGCGAACCATGGCCTTCTCATCATCGAAGAGGAAGTCGGCGAGCGAACGCGCCATCTCGGTTTTGCCGACACCGGTCGGGCCCATGAAGAGGAAGGAACCGATCGGCTTCTTCGGATCGGAGAGGCCGGCCCGGGCGCGGCGCACCGCGTTCGACACGAGGAGGAGCGCTTCTTCCTGGCCCACCACCCGCTCACGCAGGCGGTCTTCCATCCGGACCAGCCGCTCGACGTCGCCTTCAAGCATCTTGGTGACAGGAATGCCCGTCCACTTCGCGACCACCTCGGCCACGTCCTCGGCCTCGACCTCTTCCTTCAGCATCCGCTGCTTGGATTGAAGCCTTGAGAGAGCCGCGCGCGCGTCTTTGATTTCCTTGTCGAGTGCGGGAATCGTCCCGTACTGAAGTTCGGCCGCCTTCGCGAGGTTGCCTTCCTTGGTGGCGCGTTCCGCGTCGAAGCGGATCCTCTCAAGCCTCTCCTTCATCTCGCGGATCTTCGAGATGTTCTCTTTCTCCTGCTGCCAGTGAACCTTCATGCCCGCGGTCTTCTCGCGCAGGTCGGCGATGTCGCGCTCGACGTTTAGGAGCCGTTCCTTCGAGGCCTTGTCGTGCTCCTTGGTGAGAGCCTGGCGTTCGATCTCGAGCTGGACGATGGCGCGCTCGATCTCGTCGATCTCTGTCGGCATCGAATCGATCTCGATGCGAAGCCGGGACGCGGCCTCGTCCATGAGGTCGATGGCTTTATCGGGGAGGAAACGATCAGCGATGTAGCGGTTCGAAAGCTGAGCGGCGGCGACGATCGCGCCGTCCTGGATGCGGACGCCGTGGTGGACTTCGTAGCGCTCCTTGAGGCCACGCAGAATGCCGATGGTCTCCTCGACCGACGGTTCACCCGCGAACACGGGCTGGAAGCGGCGAGCGAGAGCCGCGTCCTTCTCGATGTGCTTCTGATACTCGCTGAGTGTGGTAGCACCTATGCAGCGCAACTCGCCACGGGCGAGCGCCGGTTTGAGCATGTTGGAAGCGTCCATCGAGCCTTCGGCCGCGCCCGCGCCAACGACGGTGTGCAGTTCATCTATGAAGAGGATGACCTGGCCTTCGGATTCGGTAACCGCCTTGAGGACGGACTTCAGCCGATCCTCGAACTCACCACGATACTTGGCGCCCGCGACGAGCGCGCCCATATCGAGGGCCACAACCTTGCGGCCACGGAGCGACTCGGGCACATCGCCCGCGATAATCCGCTGGGCGAGGCCTTCGACGATCGCGGTCTTGCCCACGCCGGGCTCGCCGATCAGAACGGGGTTGTTCTTGGTGCGTCGGGAGAGAACCTGGACCACGCGACGGACTTCGTCGGACCGGCCAATGACCGGATCGAGCTTGCCCTTGAGGGCCGCTTCGGTGAGATCGCGCGAGTACTTGGAGAGAGCTTCGTACCGATCCTCGGCGTGAGGGTCGTTTGCTTTCTCGGTTCCGCGGATCTGCTGCAACACCGCGGCGAGCTGATCGCGGCTCACGCCGCGACGCTTCAACAACTCCGACCCCCGCGTATCGAGAGACGCAAGAGCCAGCAGGAGGTGTTCTGTAGAGACGTACTGGTCCTTGAGCCTCCCCGCTTCCTTCACCGCGGCCTTGAGCAGCGCGTCCACGCGCGAGGACATGACCGTCTTGCCTCCGGTCTGCTTGGGCAAGCCATCGAGGACGCGATCGACATCAACCGCGAGCTGCTGAGTGTCTACACCCAGTCGTTCGAGCGCGGACGAGACCACGCCTCCCTGTTGCTCGAGGGCAGACTTCAGGATGTGCTCGGGTGTGACTTCGGCGTGATCTGCGCCCTCGGCAAGCGACTGGCCTCCCGCGATGACTTCCTGGGCGCGGACGGTGAATTGATCCTGTCTCATGGGGCGAATCCTCCTCGAAGTTTCGGAGTCGATTCTACGGATATTTAGTAAGTGATGTCAATAAATCTTATGCTGTTATCGTCATATTACTGACAAGTCTATACAAATAATCATCTTAGTAAGACGTAACTCTAGCCTATCGGCCGCGCGAACGGCCGGGGGTGGACCCGAAGAACGCCTTGTAGGCCACCACGAAACTCGCCGCGTTAGCGTACCCGACTTCATGGGCCACCGACTCGAGGGACAGCTCAGTGGATCGCAACCGCCGCTCGGCGAGGCGCATCCGTGAGGCGGTCTGATAGTCCGAGAGAGTCATTCCATAGACGAGCTTGAAAGCCGCGCGGAGCTTGGTGCGGTTCATCGCCGCCATCCGACCGAGTTCCTCGATGTCGTAATGACGGGCGGGGCTCTCCTCGATGAGGCTGCGCACGTTCTCGAGCCGCGCCGCCTCCGCCGCGGTGGGGCCCACGGCGCGCGGAGCCGACGCGCTCAGAGTGTCGAGGGCTGAGGCGAGGAAGGCAGTCGCCGTCGCTTTCGCATGGATGTCGAGGAAGGCGGGCGGGAGCTTCAAAAGCTCCTCGAGGCTCGACATCACGGACATAAGGCGGCCGCTCACCCGGCTCTCGCGGTGAAACGGGCGCTTGCCAATGAAGACGTCTCGAACCTGGGCGGGCAACTGAGCGAGACGATCACCGAGCAAGGTCTTCAGGTAGGACGGCTTGACCACAATCGAGATCGACCTCTCGGGAGCCGTGCCGCTGCCCTTGATGACCTTGCCTTTCTGCTGATAGATGACCGCGAGGTCGAGGCCCTTGATGTCGACGCGATCACGGCCGATCTGGTACGTCCGGTCGCCGCGCGTGATGAGACCGGCGCGAATCGAGATGCGGTCTTCCTTCACCCGGGTGTCGATCTGCGCGGCCTCGGTGTGCGGCGTGGAGCACAGCGCGAACATCACGAGATCGCGATTCGAGAAAACCAGGAAGTCCGGAGGGACAGTACCCGCGACGCTCTCGGTTGGAATCGGGGCTTCCCATCGGATGATCTCCATTCCCACGTCGCGCAGGTGGGCACGGAAGGTCTCGTGTTTGGGGGCGTCGCGAATCGAATAGAGATGACAGGGCATTTCAGGAAAGGCTCCGGAGCATCGCCGACGCACTCGCGGGGCACGCCCACCGGAATTCCGCCGAGGTCTGCAAAGCCGCGGGAAGAACATCGCGAGGCACCGTTTGAAATCCCCGGGCGGCAAAGAAGGGCTCTGCGGTCGTAGTGAGCAGGGAAACACTCGTGGCGCCCAGATCACGGGCGCGCTCGATCGCGAAGGCGGAGAGAGCGTTTCCGAGGCCGATCCCGCGGTGGTCCGCGCGAGTGGCGAGCGAGCGGAGCAACGCCGCCGTCCCGTGCATCTCGAGAGCCACTGAACCCACAACCGCCTTTGGGTTCGCCCGGTCGAGTGCTACAAAGGTCGTCCGCCAATGGTCGGCGAGGCCCGCAAGCGGCAAGCCGCAACTCGCGAGCAGCGCCTCTACGTCGTGGCGCTCGCTCGCGGCGCACACCCGGATTTCCAGAGGCGTGCCCTCAGATCCAGTCATCGACCGCCCTCAACACGAGCGAAGTCTATCCGCCTGAAGCACCCGCGGCCTCATGGGCTGTCGTGACCTGGGACCTAGACTCAACCGATGCGCTTGCTCGAGTGCTTCTCACGAAGAGGACTTTCGTGCCTTCTGATCGCCGGAGCCTTTGGAATCGCTCCACCCGTCATCGCTCAGCCCATCCTTGTGGGTGAC
>JAYUUU010000353.1:0-2160 GCA_043754395.1 Vicinamibacteria bacterium | reverse complement strand
CTACCAAGTCTCCGAGATCGCTTCGTCGCCCTCATTCGATGAGCTTCCTCGCGATGACGATGTGGGGTTTCTCCCCCACAGTCACGGATGAAATCCGTGAACCGACTCGCAATGACGTAGGGAAAAACAACTAATAGTGGAATGGCTGCTCGCAATGACGTAGGGAAAAACACCCGATAGTGGGGAATTGCGGCTGTGTAGGGGCACGCTGCGCGTGCCCTGGCGGCATCGGGGTGGAGGCCGCGGGGCGAGCGCTGCGGTGTAGCACTACCAAGCTCGTGCTGTCCGTCCTGTACCCCACTACGTCATTGCGAGGAGCCAGCCCGTTGGCACTGCGACGAAGCAACCCCGCCCCCCAACTAAACAGTGAGCGGAGGCCGAATTCACTTCGGCCGGAGCGCCGGGGGTCTGGGGGGCGAAGCATGGAACTCTGTTCGCCTTCCTGCGGCCCCCCAGCTAAAGGTGGTGGCGGTGCAGGGACTTGAACCCCGGACACTGCGGATATGAGCCGCATGCTCTAACCAGCTGAGCTACACCGCCGTTCGTCAGTGGTCCGCTACAAACGACTTTGGACCCCTCGGAAGCTGCGCAGTTTACATGACCCGGCCGAGGTGGCTAAGTGAAGAGGTGCCAGTTCGAGGTTCGGGTGAGGTAGTCGCTGATCGTGATGAGGATCAGGAACGCCAGCCAGATGACGCTCGCAACAACCGCGAGGCCCACGAGCTTGCTCTCATACTTCACGTGCATGAAGAAGAGAACGACGAGCGTGGCCTTGGTGCAGGCGATGCCAAGGGCGACGAGGTTGTTCACGAAGCCGCCCATCTCAGCGCCAAGCATCGGAGCGAAGTCGAACTTCGCGGCGAGGACGGTCACCACGGTGAGGATGGCGAGGGCGAAGAAGATCGCGAAGTACATCTTCACGGTCGGCCCGTGATGTTCCTCGTGATGCGCCTCGGGAGCGTGAGATTGGGGGGTGGCGGGCGCGGACATCAGTGAGCCCCGATCAGGTAGAGGAGGGGGAAGAGGAAGATCCAGACGATGTCGACGAAGTGCCAGTAAAGGCCGGTCATCTCCACCGGGGTGTACCACTCCGGCCCGTATTTGCCTCTCAGGCCGTTGATCGCGAGGATCGCGAGAATCGGGATGCCGATGATCATGTGGATCGCGTGCAGGCCGGTCATGGCGAAGTAGAGAGCGAAATAGAGAGCGAAGCCCGTGGGCCTGGGCTTATGGGTCTCATGGTCCACGGTAAGGCCGTGGTCGGCAATGCCGGGGATGAAACCGTGATCGAACTTTTCCTTGTACTCGACCACCTTCACGCCCAGGAAGATTGAGCCGAAGATGATAGTGAGGATGAGCCAGAAGGCGATGCCCCCATTCTTCCCTTTGGACGCCGAGTGAACGGCCATCGCCATGGTGAGCGAGGAGCAGATGAGGACGATGGTGTTGACGCCGCCCAAAACCGCGTTCAGTTGAGCCGCTCCGTCGTGGAAGGCCACAGGGTACTGCGACCGGTAGACGACGTAGGTGACGAAGAGGCCGCCGAAGAACATCACTTCCTGGATGAGGAACGACCACATCCCGAGAACGACCGACTCCTTCTGCTGCTTGAAGTCGGCGAAGTGGTGCTGGAGGGAAGCGGCGAGACTAGACATGGCTCACTCCCACTTTTTCAGGCGTCTCGGAGAGAGGCAGGGACTGGTAGTCGTACGCCTCGGTGGTCACGATGGGCGTCTCGTGGAAATTGTGAGGCGGAGGCGGCGAGGCGGTCTTCCACTCGAGTCCGGTGGCGCCCCACGGGTTTGCGGGCGCCTTCTTTCCGAGGAAGAGGCTGTAGGTGAGATAGCAGGCGGGAAGCAGATAGCCGATAGCGAGGATGGAGGCGCCAAGGGTGGACATCACATTCAGCACCTGCCATTCCGCGGGGTAGGAGTGGTAGCGGCGGGGCATGCCCATGTAGCCGAGGATGAACTGCGGGAAGAAGGTGAAGTTGAAGCCCGCGAAGATGAAGAGCGCGGAGAGCTTCGACCAGAAGTTCGAATACATCCGGCCCGTGATCTTCGGCCACCAGAAGTGGATGCCGGCCATGTAGCCCATGACTCCGCCGCCCACCATGATGTAGTGGAAATGGGAGACCACGAAGTAGGTGTCCTGGAGGTG
>JAYUUU010000352.1:0-4024 GCA_043754395.1 Vicinamibacteria bacterium | reverse complement strand
CGCAGAAGCCGCTGCGCAGCGTTCAGGTGCGTGATGGGGCTCGAGCGGTTGCGCAACTCAACGAACTCGAGTTCGTCCGCGGCGAATTGTGGGCGAACGTCTGGCAAACGGACCGAATCGCGAAGATCAACCCGGAAACCGGCCAGGTCACGGGCTGGGTCGATCTGGGTGGTTTGCTACGACCCGAGGCCCGCGGTCCCGAGGGTGACGTGCTGAACGGAATCGCCTGGGACAAGGCCGGCGACCGGATCTTCGTGACCGGCAAGAAATGGCCCTGGCTTTTCCAGATTGAACTCATTCCCGCCTCCTGAATCCGGCGCGCGCCCGCTTCGAGAGCTCCTGATTTTTCTGAAGGCCCCACGGACCGGGGCAGTGAAGACCAGACTGGCTGAGGGGCTGGGCGCCGCCATCGCCGCAGACGTCTATCGGTGCCTGACCCAGGCGGTAATGGCGGCGACTCGTCCGGGCGATCGGAAGGACTTCCGGCGGATCCTGTGTTTTTCACCACCCGACGCTCGGGCCGAGATTGCCGCGTGGTTTGATGGCGAAACCCTTGAGTCCCAGTGTGGCGCCGATCTCGGTCTGAGGATGCACCGAGCCTTCATGAATTCCTTCGCACGCGGATCGGAAGCCACGCTCATGATCGGGACCGACTGTCTGGCCATTGACGGCCCCGCCCTCTCCGCAGCGTTTGCAGCTTTGGGGACCTGCGACGTGTTCCTCCGCGCGGCCGAGGATGGCGGGTACACGCTCGTCGGATTGAGAGAACCCCAGCCTGTCCTCTTCTCAGGCATCGAATGGAGCAAGGAGACGGTTCTCGAGACCACACTTGTCCGAGCCAGCAAAGCCGGCCTTCAGGTGGAGGTTCAGGGCAAGGACGCCGACATCGATACGCTTGAGGATCTGCGCCGCCAATTCGTCACGGTCAAGCCGTATCTCGGCGAGGCCCTCGCACGGCGGGTGGAGGACGCTCTCCAAAAGTCCCGCGCCGAGGGAGCACTTTCAGGGCCCAAAGCCTAAACTCACCCTCTTAATGTCCAAAGACCCGACGTTCCGAGTCCTCGTCGACGCGCCCAAGAGATCCAGCGTTTACGAGGCGTACCGAAAAGAGTGGGATCGCCGTGAGACCGACCTCGACGCGTCCGACCATCCCGTTCATGCCGACATCGAAACCGTCGCGGTCTGCGACCTGCGATGTGGCAGCACCGAGGAAGACCCCAAAGGCTTCTGTCAGATCTGGACCCACGAGCACATTCGCATGCAGGGTATGGAAGATTTTTCCTACCAGCGGGGCTACATGGATCCGGTCCTATATGGCCGCCTGATCCAGCAGTGCGCGGACATCGGCGTGTCGTCGATCAAATTCAACTACCGGGGGGAGCCGTCGCTTCACCCCCGCATTGTGTCGTTCATTCGTGAAGCCAACGCGCTCGGTTTCCCCGACCTGATGATGAATACCAACGGAAACGGCGGCGCTCGGAAGAACAAGAAATTATTCCGACAGATCGTCGAGGCCGGGATCACCGACCTCATGTTCTCGGTCGATGCCTGCGATGAAATCACGTACCACCGCCAGCGGGTGGGTGGTCAGTGGGAGATCCTGCTCAACTCAGTACGCGAGTCGGTCAACGCCCGAAACGAAGGCAAGGGCGCCGCCGACCTGAAGATCCGTGCTTCGGTGGTTCGCACGAAGATCAACGCCGACGATCTCGACTCCGGCCGGATGGAAGAGTTCTGGCGCAAGGAGATGGGGGTTGACTGGATGTCGATCTCCGAGTGTTATCTCCCCGCGGGTGCGCAGCATTCATGGCAGGCCGCGCACTGGACCGACCTCACCGCGGACGAATTCCAGTGTCCGGATCCTTTCCGCCGCATGGTGGTGACCTGGGACGGCCGGCATACCATGCCGTGCTGCCAGGGCTTCACCCTCGAGATCGACGGCGGCCCCGTGGTCAAAGGAGCCGATGCTCCGATGACGTCGCTGCAGGAAGCCTGGCTCTCGCCCAACTTCGAGCGCCTGCGCAAGGCGCATCGCGACCGCACCTGGGATGACAAGGCGAGCGGCGAGCCCATCTGCCAGTCCTGTGCCGTCACCAAGAAGCCCACCCCCATCCAGGTTCCGAAGGACGGACGCGTACACCTGCGCGTCCTTACTACCTAAGATGCCGAACGACATCGCCTCTCACATCCACGAGGTCCTTCTGGGCCTCGGCGAGGATCCGGAACGCGAGGGCCTCCAAAAGACGCCGCAGCGCGTCGAAAAGGCGCTCAGAGACATCACCTCCGGGTATGGCGCCGACCCCATCAAGATCCTGAACGAAGCGATGTTCACGGTCGACACCGATGAAATGGTGATCGTGAAGGACATCGAGCTCTACAGTCTCTGCGAGCACCACATGTTGCCTTTCTTCGGGAAAGCCCATGTGGCCTACCTTCCGGAGGGCCGCGTGGTCGGCCTTTCCAAACTGCCACGCCTCGTCGACATGTTCGCGCGCCGCCTGCAGGTCCAGGAGAGGCTCACGAATCAGATCGCGAAGACCATCCAGGAGGTCATCAAGCCTCGAGGGGTCGGCGTGGTGATCGAGGCCCGCCATCTCTGCATGATGATGCGCGGGGTGGGAAAGCAGAACTCCGTGGCCGTGAGTTCCTGCATGCTGGGCGAGTTCCGCTCGAACCGGGCCACCCGGGACGAGTTCTTGTCCCTGGTCCGGAGCCGCACGAATCTCTAGAAGGGCCGTGCGGGGTGGTCCCCCTCCACCTCAGGGTTCAATGCACTATTGCCCGCTCGTCCCCCTGGGACCTAAGGTGGGGACGTGAAGACGGTTGAAACCGATGTCCTTATCGTGGGCGGAGGGATCGCGGGAGCGGCCCTCGCATGCGCATTGCGAGACAGCGGTTACTGGGTGGTTCTGGTCGAGCACCGCAAGGGCCCGCTCGATACCGCCCGGGGCGATCACCTTCAGCCCTGCACCGTGGAGGCCCTGTCGCGCTGGGGTGTCCTCGGCCGCTTCCTCGAGCGCGGAGCAGGTCGACGCATTGGCCACGAATTCCGGACCGAGTGCGGCGATGTCCTGCTCAAAGCCGACTACTCCGAACTGCCCATCCCGCATCCTTACTTCCTTGTCTACCACCACGACCTGATCGCGGAGACCTTTTTAGACATCGCGCGTGAGGGATCGAACTTCGACCTTTTCAAGCCCGCGATGGCGAAGGAGTTCAAGGTCGTAGACGGAAAGATCAAATCGCTCAAGATCAAGACAGAGGACGAGGAGGTCTTGATCAAGCCCCACCTCGTGGTCGGAGCGGACGGTTCAAACTCGATCGTTCGTTCGACGATGAGCTTCGCGACCTTCGAACATCCCTATCGGTACCCGATGGTGGCGCTCTTCGGCAGGCGGCCTCCGCGTCTTAGGCCCGACGACTACTTCTTCCGCTATTCCGGGCCAGAGGGCGTTCTTGTCATTCAGCAGCGGATGGACGAGCACGTCAAGGTCACTCTCCCGATCGGCAACGAGGGAATCGCGTGGTGGAAGAAGTCCACGAAGGAAGAGCGAGCCTGCGTTTTGGGCAAACGTGCCGATATCCTCAAAGGCTTCGAGTCGGAGATCGGCGGTTTCTATCCGGTTCGCATGATCCACGCCATCGACTACGTGAGCGGCAACGTGGTCCTGGTGGGAGACGCGGCCCATTCCATCCATCCGGCGCGCGGCCAGGGGTTGAATATGGGCATCACCAGCCTGCCTTGTCTGATCAGCTGTCTGCCTTCGGTTGCCGACGTTTCAAGTGCGGAAAAAGTGCGACACGCTCTGCTTCAGTATCAGCGCCTTCAAAAGCCCCTGTTTGACCGCATCATCGCGCGCAATCACCACGCGGCCCTCGAAATGGAGTTGGCGACGGGCGACGACCGCGCCGATTTCCTGCGCAAGCACAACGACCACATCCGCGAGGTCGCCTCTAGGCCCGAATTGAGACGGATGCATCTACTCGAAGCGACGGGATACCCATTCGGAGCCCCGACGGAAAC
>JAYUUU010000351.1:0-2617 GCA_043754395.1 Vicinamibacteria bacterium | reverse complement strand
ACGTGGCCCGGGGCCAGGCTTCGCGCTCCCCGCCGCGGCGCGCACCCTCGATGGCCGGCCACGCGGGCCACCACTACGAAGCTTGAGAGATCGCTTCGTGCCCCGAGGGCAGGCTGCGCGCTCGCCCTCGCTCGATGAGCTTCCTCGCGATGACGACGTGGGGTTTCTCTCAACAGTCACGGACGAAGTCCGTGAACCGACTCGCAATGACGAGGGGTCCATGGCCTTGGTAGTGGGGTTCGCGCGAACCGGACGGAATGGCTCCTCGCAATGACGAGAGGTCCAATTGGCTTGGCGAGGTGAGCTGTACCGCTAAAGTTGTGCCACATGAAGATCGCATTTGTGGGTTCGCACGGGGTGGGGAAGACGACGCTTTGTTTCGACCTCGCGGCGCAGCTCAAGCGCCGGGGCATCAACGTCGACATGGTGAAGGAGGTGGCGCGGGCTTCGCCATTGCCGGTCAATCGCAAGACGTCTCGCGAAGCCCAGCTCTGGATCCTGACCACCCAGGTGGCCGAGGAGATCCGGGCGGCGTCGCATTCCGACGTAGTGGTGTGCGACCGGGCGGCTCTCGATAACTACGCGTACTTCTTTCTCGCCTGCGGGCGCGACCTCGCGGTGGAGAAGTTTGTCGAGATGTGGATGAAAACCTACGACCTCCTGATCCGCGTCCCCGTGCTCGCCGAGATTCAGGAGGATGGGTTCCGCGACACCGACACCGTATTCGTGCGCGAGGTGGACCGGAAGGTGTCGGCGCTTCTCGCGGCGAGCAAGGCGCCTTTTCTCGACCTCGAGACGCTGCCGCGAAACGATTGGCCGGAAGCAGCGCTCAAGGGTGTGCTGGAGCACCCGGGCTTGCGTCAGCGAAGGCTTTGATCGCCGCGTCGAGCCGCCGGCTTGATAACGTGACTCCCCAATGACGACAAAGGCCGCTGACGCCACCGTTCTCTCGATCGAGAAGCCCCACCAGGACCTCTGGACCTATTACCTCATTTCGTCTTTCGCCTTTCTCTTCCTGTTTCCGATCGCCGCCCTCGTCCTGCGTTTCAAGTTCCAGACCCTGCGGTACAAGTTCACCGACGAGGGAATCTCGATGAGCTGGGGGATCCTCTTCAGGCGCGAGACGATCATCAACTACGCGCGCATCCAGGACATTCACCTGAGGTCCAATCTGATCGAGCGCTGGCTCGGCCTCGCGCGCATCCTGGTCCAGACTGCGAGTGGAAATGCGGGCGCGGAGATGACGATCGAGGGGGTCAAGGAGTTCGAGCTGGTGCGCGACTTCCTCTACTCGAAGATGAGAGGCGTCACCGATCACCCGAAGACCGAGCACCCAAAGACGGAAAACGCCGGTTCGCCCGACCTGGCCGCGGCGCTGCTGGAAGTGGCACGTGAGCTGAGGGAAACGCGGATCGCCCTGGAGAAGCGTGCGGCCCTCCCAAAGCCCGGCTCCACCGATGTTTGATTGGGTGAAGGCCCGCGTCCTGCGGCTGATGCGTGTGCCGCACGAGCCTGAGCCGCCGCTCGGTGCGCCCGGGTCGGCGAGGATTTTTCGCGCCGGTCTCAATCACTACCACCTGAAGGTGGTGCGATGGTTTCTGGGACAAGCGGGCGCGATCGTCGGCATCGGCTTTTCGCTCGTTTCTCTTTACGCCTTGGAGGTCGCGATTGACGACGGCCGGCTTAAGGCCGCCCAAGCCAGGGCCACGGCGAGCCCCACCCCCACCGTCTCGCCCTCGCCAACGCCCACGCCCGAAACCGCGCCATCGCGCGCAGACAGAAGGCGCGATCGCGATCGACAGCGGGACCGCACCTTTGCAAGGCTCGCCTCGCGCCTGCCACCCTACGTGATGCCCATCATCAAAGTCCTCGAGGTGGCCGGTATCACGTTCTTTCTGGTTCAGCTGATCGTGACGTACGCCCTCGTGAGGCTCGAGTTCGAGCAGCACTGGTACATCGTGACCGACCGAAGCCTGCGGATCCGCACGGGGATCCTGCGGCTCCAGGAGTCAACCATGAGCTTTGCGAACATCCAGCAGGTGGAGATCCGCCAGGGACCCCTCCAGCGTCTGCTCGGTCTTGCCGACGTCTGTGTCCGCTCCGCGGGCGGGGGTGGGGATACGGCTCACGCCGGCAAAGGCCACGGCCATGAAGAGTCACTGCACGTCGGTGTCTTCGCCGGCGTCGGCAATGCGGTGGAGATTCGCGACCTGATCCTGGATCGCCTCAAAGCCTTTCGCGAAGCCGGGCTCGGTGATCCCGAGGACGCCCGCGCCACTGCCTCGACGGTCCACGCGACGTCGCCGCATCCGCACTCTGCCTCGGATGCGGTCGCGGAACTTCTGAGCGAGGCGCGCGCGCTGCGGCGAGTCCTCGTCGAAGGGCCCTGAGCGACGACAGTCTTTCGGGGCGTAGGGCTTGATAACCTCGCCTCCATGACCATCCTGGAGAGAGTGACCGCCGATACGGTTCAGGCGATGAAGGCGAAAGACCAGCCCCGCGTGGAGACGCTCCGGCTGTTGAAGTCCGAACTTAAGAAGAAGGAGATCGACAAGCGCGCCCCCCTCGACGAGGCGGAGGCCCAGAAGGTCGTTGAGGCTCTCGCCAAGCAGCGGCT
>JAYUUU010000350.1:0-4004 GCA_043754395.1 Vicinamibacteria bacterium | reverse complement strand
TCCCCGCGTCCGTGTGCCGTGCGAGCTCGACAATGCGGACGTGAGCGCCGCTGACCGGCAGACCGTCGGTGGATGTGACCTTGCCCTGGATCGCAAAATCCTGCGCCGAGGCGACAGACGATGAAAGGCCCAGGGGCCAGAGCGACCCCGGTGATAAAGCGTACAAAAGGCGGGAACTGGAAATGGGAAAGCATGAAAGCAACGCTCCTGAAGCACAAGACAAACCTGAGAGACCAAAGTCCGCGGCCAAGGGAAGGAGGCGCGAGGGGTTGTCGGTGGGTCGATGACCCTCGGCCGCGTCGATTGCCGTGATTTCGTTCGCGCCGAACGAAACCGTCGCGGCAACGATGAGGTCGGTGACCGCGCTGATGTGAGCGCGGCACGTAAGACAGTGAGTCTCTGCGGCGCAACCGTCGTCGGTTGGGGGGAAGGAAGTCCGAAAAGCCGAGCAGTGCCACAAGCGCCACCAGCACGCCCGCGGCAATCTTCGGCCGGAACCGGTTTTCCCTCCTCATTTCCTTACCGCCACGACAATATTCAGACCGCGCTTTTGGGACGCGGCGTGAAAGCCGAGTGGCCTGAGCCCAATGAATCAAGCCAAGGGGGCGTACGGCTCATTCCCGTATGACCCTCCAGGCGGGCAAGATCATTTCTGCCATGAAGCTAGGCCCTGAATCCGCCCGCGTCCGAAATCGAGTGAAGCTCCGGACCGCGGGCCTGGCATTGGTCTTCGCGCTTCAGATCGTCGGCCTGTGTTTCTGTGGCCCGGCCACTGGAGAGGCGCATGGCTGCTGTCCTCCGGCAGCCGAGACCGATCTCCCAAACGGCGCGAACTTTGCAAGCCTCCCGGAGCATGCAGCAACACCTTGTTGGCCTGATGGCCCCGGACTCCGGGCCGTCCTGCGGGTGGGCGAGCCCGACGCGACGGCGACCCCAACCGCGCAGGCGGCCGATCCTCCGGCACCCCTCGTGCGCAGCATTGCGCGAGGGTGGACGTATCTCATCGGTTACGTGCCGTTTGGATGGGCCTCCTCCGGTCGCGGGCCGCAGATCCTCCGCATCTGATCACCGTCGCGCGGACAGTTGCGCCCGCGCTTGACCCAAGGGCTCTGTCGCGCCCTCGGCGTTTCTGCTTGAGGTTCTGCGCACACGCAGGTCCTACCATCGATCGTGGAGGTTCTCTCATGTCTGCCCGTCATCTTTTCCTTTTCTTCGGACTCGTCACGCAACTCATCCTCGTCCCGACCGCGCGAGCACAGGCCCCGTGGCCCCTGCCCGTGCCCGACCCGGTCCTCGCTTCGCTGATCGAGGAGGCTCTGGCCCAAAACCCCGACGTCGCGGCCGCCCGCCAGGCGATGCTCGCGGCAAGGCAAAGGCCGATCCAGGCGCGCTCTCTCGCGAACCCCATGGTTTCGGTGATCTACACCAACGATGGCTGGTCGCCGAGCCTCGGTTCGATGGAAGACAGCAACCTCGCGATCATGGCGAGCCAGGAACTGCCGTATCCCGGCAAACGCGGATTGCGCGGCGACATCGCGTCCCGCGAGGCCGATCAGGTCGGGCAACAGGCGGAGCGCGTAAAGCGGGGTATCGCGGCTGCGGTCAAGCGCGCCTATTACGGTCTGCTCCTCAGTCGCAGTCTCCTCGACCTCATTGGCGATCAGGAGGAGAACTGGAAGCAGATCGAGGGTGTCGCCCGCTCGCGGTACTCGGTTGGCCTCGGGGCTCAGCAGGACGTGCTCCGCGTCCAGGTGGAAGTGACCCGCATCCAGCAGTCGACCGCAGAGCAGGAGGCAGAGGCGGAGATCCGGCTCGCGGAAATCAACCGTCTTCTGGGGCGCGCGCCGAATACGCCTCTTCTAACCTCGGCCCAACTGGCGCTTCGCCCGGTGCCGGGGGACATCCAGCAGTTCTTCGAATGGGCCGCCGAGGTCAGCCCCGAAGTCAGCGGCGCGCGCCTTGAAGCTGAGAGAGGCTCCCTCGCCATCAACCTGGCGAAGAGAGAGTTCAAACCAGATTTCAGCGCGCAGAGCGCTTACATGAATCGCGGGGGCCTGCCTCCCATGTGGCAGGCCGGCATCGGCGTCTCGGTACCCATCTACCGCAAGAAGTTGAGAGCTGGAGTCGCCGAAGCCGAGGCGCAACTAAGTGCGTCGCAAAGCGCCATCGAGTCGATCCGGTTGCAGCTCCGGTTCCGCACCCAGGAGCGGCTGACTCAGCTCAAGACAACCGAGAAGGTCGCGACCCTTTACGGCGAAGGCATCCTCCCGCAGGACCGGATGTCGGTGGAAGCAGGCCTCGCCAACTACCAGACCGGCAAGGTGCCATTCATCGCGGTGCTCGAGGCGATAACGACCCTCTACAACGACCGCATCACTCACCTGCGCCTTCTCGCGAACCACGAGCAGACGCTGGCGAGCCTCGAAGAAGCGAGTCTGGATGGTGGAAGATCATGATTGAACAAGACCCGTGCGTGCCGCCCGATGTCGGGTCAAAAGCCGTAGCGCCGGGCCCAGCTCCGTCGCGGCCCTGGCTCATGTTCGCGATCGTTGCGGTGGTTTCGATCGCCATTGGTGCTTTGGGCGCCGCTGTGTTCCTGCGACGTCAGCAAGGCGTCGCATCCACACAGGCTCACGCGGAGCGCTATCACTGCCCGATGCACCCTGCCTACACCTCGGATAAGCCCGGCAACTGCCCGATCTGCGGCATGAAGCTCGTTCCGAGCGAAAGCCCGGGAGCGGTGGCACCGGCTACAAAGCCCGGAGAGCGCAGGATCGCTTTTTACAGGTCGCCGATGGATCCAAGCATTCGTTCGGACAAACCGGCGAAGGACAGCATGGGAATGGACTTCGTGCCCGTCTACGAAGACGAGCGCGAGCCTGCCTCTTCGAGTGTCGCGGGACGGGCCGTGGTGACGATCTCCTCGGAGCGGCGGCAGGTTCTGGGTGTGCGCAGCGAGGTGGTCCAGAAGTTGCCCCTCGCGCACCAGATTCGGACGGTCGGCACGGTGGCGGTGGACGAACGCCTCTTAAGGCAGGTCCGCACGAAGGTGGACGGCTACATCGAACACCTCTACGTGGACTTCACCGGTCAATTCGTGAAGCGCGGCGAGAGGCTTCTCTCCATCTTCAGCCCTGATCTGGTGGCGACGCAGCAGGAGTATCTGCTCGCCCTGCGCGGACGGAACCGGCTTTCGGAGAGTGCCGTCGCTTCGGCCGCCGAAGGGAGTTCGTCCCTTCTCGAGGCGGCGCGGCAGCGGCTGCTTCTCTGGGACATCCGCGCGGCCGACATCGAGAAGCTTGAGAAATCCGGGCAGGTGACCCGGACCCTCAACGTGTATTCCGAAATCGGCGGCTATGTGCTCAAGAAGATGGCCTACCAGGGGATGAAGGTGACACCGGCGGACACTTTGTACGAAATCGCCGACCTCTCGCGAGTGTGGATCCTCGCCGATGTCTACGAATACAACCTCTCGTCCGTCACTCTGGGCATGCAGGGCGTGATCAGTGTGGCGTCTATACCCGGCAAGGAGTGGAAGGGAAAGATTTCCTTCGTTTCTCCAACCGTTGAAGGGCCGACGCGTACGGTCAAGGTCCGCCTCGAAGTGGACAACACACGCGGGGACCTCAAGCCCGAAATGTTCGCGGATGTTTTCCTCAACGTTGACCTGGGCGTTGGCCTGGTCGTCCCAGACGGTGCCGTCATCAACACCGGAGACCGGCGGCTGGTCTTCCTCGACCGCGGCGAGGGCCGGTTCGAGCCGCGTGAAGTGAAGCTCGGGGTGAAGATCGAGGGCAGCGGCGTACAGATTGTTTCCGGCCTCGCGGAGGGCGACCGGGTTGTCATCGGCGCCAACTTCCTGCTCGATTCGGAATCGAGTTTGAAGGCGGTTCTCTCGGAAATGACGCCGGCGAACAAAGCCGTACCTGAAGGCACGCCCAAACCTGCCGCGACACGTCGCTAGGCGGAACCATGATCAAAGCCATCATCCGTTTCAGCGCCAA
>JAYUUU010000349.1:0-14271 GCA_043754395.1 Vicinamibacteria bacterium | reverse complement strand
GCGTAGGCGCGTTTTCGTTCGACGCCCGGTTCGGTCTGGGCCACGAACCATCCGGCGAAGATGAAGGTGCCGATGATGACCAGATAGTCGCGGTACTCCCAAAGCCCGTAGAGAAGGCCGGCCACGAGGGCCAGGGCCGCGCCGAACTTGAGCCAGAGCAGAGCGGGGTTTGGGTCGCGGTTCACCACAGGTGTCTCGGCCAGTTGTCTCGCTCCGATGACGTACTGGATCACGCCGAGCGTCATGCCCACACCCGCTGCGCCAAAGCCCCAGTGCCAGGCGTGCTCCGGCGAGAGTCCCAGCGAACCGAGGATTCCCCTGAACGTCTCGCTCTGGGCGAGCCAGCCGCAGATAAGGGGTGCGATGAAAGCACCCGTATTGATGCCCATGTAGAAGATCGAGAAACCGGCGTCACGGCGCTTGTCTTCCGGGGTGTAGAGCGTGCCCACGATCGCGGAGATGTTCGGCTTCAAAAGGCCGGTGCCCGCGACGATGAAGATGAGACCTAGATAGAAGAGCGACCGGATGCCGAAGGCGAGAAAGAAGTGGCCTAGCGCGATCAGTATTCCCCCCGCGAGCACGGCCTGACGGAGGCCAAGAAGACGGTCCGCCACGAAACCGCCCGGTATCGCCGCCATATAGACGCCCGCGGTGTAGGCCCCGTAAATCGCGGCCCCCTCCGCGGCTGAAAGACCCATCCCGCCCGCGGCCACCGCCGCGGTCATGTACAAGAGCAGGATGGCCCGCATGCCGTAGTAGCTGAAGCGCTCCCACATCTCGGTGAAGAAGAGCGTTTGCAGCCCGCGCGGATGGCCGAAAAAAGACGTGTCGGTGGAAGCGCTCATTCAGTCATCTTGCATCAATTCGCTCCCGCTCACGAAATCAAAGGCCGTGGGTTCCCCTCTACAATCAAGCCGCCGCCTCCCTGCGCTCAAATCGCGAGACGCGCCACGAATGACCTTGACCCGGAAAGAGCCGCATCTGCCGAAGACCGACCCGCCCCTTCGCGAAGTGCTGGTGAGAGGCGCTCGCCTCACCTTCACCGATGAAGGTGCTGAAGGCGCCTCGGCGCTCTTCGCGGTGCACGGCGTCCCCGGGTCGGTTCGGGACTTTCGCTATCTCGCCCCACCCCTCCTGCCTTTCGCGCGCGTGATCCGCGTCGACCTGCCCGGGTCCGGCGGGTCGGAGCCGAAGCGCGATGCCTTGAGAAGCCTTGAGGTCCGGGCCGAGACCGTGGCGGGCCTCGCCGACGAACTAGGCATCCGCGAGTTCGGGGTCATCGGTCATTCGATGGGTGCTGGAACCGCCCTGCTCGCGGCGTCGATGTACCCGGAGCGAGTCTCTCGGCTCGTGCTCATCGCACCCATGGGGCTCCGGCCGCACCGCGGTCTTTCCCGCTCACCAGCATCGTTCCGGCGCATCGCGTTCATCCTTCGGATGCCCGGCCTGAGGCATCTGATCCTTCCAAAGATCCGAAGCCACTATCGTCGAAGAGGTTTCCCCGGCTCCCAGGAGATGACCGCGCATCAGTTCGCGACTCAGTTCGAATCGTTCACCGCCGCGGACTACCCGCTGCTGAATCGTGCGGTCGCGCGACCACTCACACGCCGAACCCTCGTTGCCTTCGCCGATGACGATCACCTGGTCGAGCCGCAGATTCCCGTTGAACTAGCGGCCGCCATTCCCGGCGCCCGCGCATTGCGGTTCGAAAACGGCGGCCACATCATCCAGAAGACGAAAGCGGTGGAGATCGCAGAGGCGATCCGCGAACTCTGAGGGGCCTTTAGCCGAGTTTCCGGCAGATCGTGTCGAAACGCTTGCGAAGAGCCTCGCCATCGTCGCCCACGACCGGGCCGATCTTCTCGTAAATCGAGCGGGCCTTCTCCACCTCGGCCTTGAAGTTCGAACCGCCGGGCTTGGCGCCCATCGTCCGCGACGCCCAGGCCTCTTTGAGTTTGGTGGCGAGGTCCATCGAGTCGACCTTGGCCTTGTCGGTTTCGAGGGCTTCGAGTTTGATCACGAGCTTTTCGAGTTTCTTGCGGTTCTCGTCGACGTCCATGTCCGTGCCCTTGAAGGCATCGGCGTTCTTAGAGATGAGCTGCGCCAGGAGGGTCTTGAAGTGAATGTCCTGCTCGCGGCTCGGGCGGCCCGACATCTTGCGCCAGCGGGCGCGGAAGTCAGCGACCTTGTCCTTGTAGTCCTCGCCCGGGCTTTCCGCGGCCGCGAGAGTTTCCATTTCGGTGAGGAAGCTCGCGCGCTCCACCTGGAACTTCTCGTCTTCGATCGAGTCGCGCCGGCGGTAACGCTCGAAGACCGAGTCGATCGCCTTGTGGAACTTTGTGTAGAGCTTCTCTCGCTCGCGCATGGGAATGGCGCCCACGGTCTTCCACTCGGCCTGGAGTTTCTTGGCCTCGGTTGTGGTCTTGTCCCACTCGGTGGAAATGGCCAGCGCCTCGGCGCGTTTCACCAGGCTCTCGAACGCCTCGCGATTCGCGCCGAACGACTTGTCGCGCTCTTCCATCGCCTTCTTGCGGGCGGCGAAGAAACGATCCGCGGGAGCCTTGAAGCGGGGGATCAGCTCCTTCTCGTGTTTGCCGGACGAAGGAAGGGCCCTCCACTCATTCTGGAGCGACTTGAAATCCTCGGCGCCTTTCTTCCAGTCGGTCGATTCACAGACCGCGGCCACAAGGGCCTCGCCCCGGACGATCAGCTCTTCCTTCTTCTTCTTCGCCTCCTTCTGCTCGGCGGTGCGCTTGGCGAAGAACTCGTTGAGACGCTTGCGAAGCGGATCGCGGAAGGAAGTGAACTGCTTCCAGAGTTCCTCGCCCTGGTCCTTCGGAACCTTGCGCACCTCGGCCCAGCGCGCCTCGATATCCCGAAGCTTATTGGCGGCCGAGTCCGGGTTTTCGATGGTCGAGGCGGCCTCGATCTCGGCGATCAGACGCTCTTGAGCCGCGAGGTGGGCGAAACCCGTCCATTCGACGGCCTCGCGAACTTCCTGAGTCTTCGCGAAGAGCTTGGGCCGGACCTCTTCAAGTGCCTTCCCGATCTTCTTGCGCTCGTCGCCCTGGAGCATGCCGACGAGTGGCTCCATGGTCCGCAGTTCGCGCTGAGCTTCTTCGAGTTGGGAGACCGCGATGTCTTTTTGGTGGATCAGGAAGTCGAGCCTGGTGGGCAGCGTGCGGAGCAACTCGAGCTCCTCGTCACGCTTCTGCTGAGACGCGGCGTCGATCTCGGCGAGGGCCTGTTCGACCTTGAGCACCGCGGTTTCAAAGCGCAGGCGCCGCGGGTCGTCGTCAGGCACGCCCGCCTCTTTGGTGGTCTGATCCCATTCCGAGCGCAGGGTCCGAACCCGCTCCCGCTGGTTTCGGATGACTTCCTCGGCCGCGAGTTTCTCCGCCTTTTCGGCCAGAGCGTCGAGCGAAGGAGAGACCGCCGCGAAACGCTCGGCGCGTCCGGCCGCCGAGATCTTCCGCGCGCAAAGCGCGCTGAAACGCTCGGCGAATTCGTGTCCCTGCACTCCGGAGAGAGGCGGCAGGGCGGCCCATTCGAGTCGCGCCTCCACCACAGCACTCCGCGTTTCGGAGTTTGAAAGCGCTTCAACTTTCGCGAGGATCGCCTCGCGCGCTTGAACCGCAGCGTCGAAGTCGGCGAGAAGACGCGCTTCCTCCGCGGGGTCGATCGGCGCAGTTGGGGCGGGCGTTTCCTCGGCGGCCTCGGGCTCGAATTCGTGCGGCGTGGCCGCCTCGTCGTCGCGGGTGGCGGCGCCGAGGCGGGAGAGCGCTTCGCGGGCCACGGGCTTGAGTCGCGCGCGCTCGGCGACACGCGTGAGAGCGGTTTCGGACTCCATCTTCGCGACCGCCGAAGCACCGGAGTCCTTGAACTCCGTGTGGAGAGCAATGTCCACGAGGATCGCTTCGTCATTCTCGTCGACCCGAGCGAACGCCGCGACTCGCACGTCGTGGGCGCGGGCGGTTTTGGCGAGGTCAGCGAGGGACTTTTGTCCTTTGACGAAGCCCACGGCCCGCGCACTCGTACCGCCTTGAACCTCTTTGGCGACACGGACGAGTTCGTCGTCCGAGAGGTGTGCCGCAATCTCGGCGAAGAGGCCCGAAGCCTCGGGTTCGCTCGAAAGTAACGCTTTGAAGAGCCGGTCCTGCGCCTCCTGGCGCACATGCGTATCGGTGTCGGCGGCGAGAACCTTGAGAACCAGGGTGGAGCTCTTCAACCGACGCACCGCGACCTGCCGGACCCTCGAATCCGCGTCCTGAGTGGCCAGGCGCTGAATGGCGACCTGGTCCTCCAGGGGCCACTCGCGCGCGGCTTTCGCGCGCACGAGGGGGTCCGCGTTCTCCAGAGGAGTTTTTTTGGTGGGGGTGTCCGAGGTGGGCATGGGGAAGCGGCCTTCTAAACGGTGGACCGCTGAGTCAAGGGGCAAGAGCTTAGCTTCAGAGGCCCTGTCATCCTATCGCGAGGGGTGCGATTCACGCGTCCATTGGGCTTGACGCCTTGGCCCCGCGCGGAAAACCTCTGGCGCATGAACGCCTTGGCGGCCACCCTCGTGCCTCAGGCGTCAATCCAGGCTGACGTCGCGCCCGCCCGTTCCGACTCTTCTTCGCCTTGGGGTTCCTCACAAGTCATTCGAGTCTTGTGGGTTGAACCGCCCCGACTCGTACTGGCACCGGGCTTGCCCTACGAGGACGCCATGACGTTTCACGGTGGGGGTTCTGGACAACTTGGGAGAGACCAGGGCCCCCGCCACCTTCACTAACCATCAACCACAACCGAGGCCTTCGACCCGCAAGCCAAAAGTCGAGTCGCAGCCTCAACACCAGGAGAAAAAAATCATGCGTTTCAACACTATCAATCGTTTCGTCGCCGCGGCTCTGCTTGCGGCTCTCGTCCTCACCACCGGCCCTGCCTTCGCCGCCGCGCAAGCGCCCGCGGGCAAGGTCAACCTCAACACCGCGACAGTCAGCCAGCTCGAAGACCTTCCCGGCATCGGCCCGGCCCTCGCGGCCCGGATTGTCGAACACCGCCAGAAGAACGGCGCCTTCAAGTCCATCGAGGACGTAATGGCGGTGAAGGGAGTCGGCGAGAAGAACTTCTCGAAGATCCAGCCCTTCCTGAGCCTGGGTGCGACCGCGCCGCAGCGGGAGACCACCCCGAAGCAGTAGCACTTCGGCGAAGTCTGAAAGAAATCGGGGGTGCGGATCAAAGTCCGCACCCCCCTTTTTTTCACGTGTCCGCCGAACCAAAAGGAGGGATCCAAGAAATGAAAAACACCACTCGACATCACAAAACATCCGGCTACTCACTTCTCGAACTGCTTGTGGCCTTAGGGATCATCCTGGTCATGGCCGCGGTGGCGCTTCCGAACCTCGTTGGGTATCGCGAGGAAGCCGCCCTCTTCGGCGCCGCGCTGAGGTTCAGGTCCGAGTTCATGAAGGCCAGGTCGATCGCCATTTCCAAAAACACTCAGACCGCCATCCGGTTCGAGACCGATGAAACCGGAATTCCCATGTATGCGACCTACATCGATGGAAACTACAACGGGGTCTATGCCGCCGAGATCACGGCGGGCATCGACACTCGAATCGCCGGGCCGTTTCGTCTCGATGCCGGACAGCAGGGTGTCGCCGTAGGTGTTCTTGACAATGCTCCCTCTCCCGACGGTGGGAGCCTGGGTCTTGAACCCATACGTTTCGGAAACAGCCGCATGGTTTCTTTCTCACCGCTCGGCACCGGAACCCCCGGCACCTTCTATCTGAAGAACAGGTGGACCATGGCCGGGGTTCGAGTCACCGGCGGCTCGGCCCGGGTTCGCATCATGATCCTGCGCGGCAAACGCTGGATCGACCGTCAGGGGTAAGCCATGAGGTCGCGCGATACAAACCCCATTCTCAGGGTCTCACCGAAGAATCAAGAGACCGATGTGCCTCGCGATGCCACCGTGCTGGTAGCCGCACCGCGCCCGGTCGATTATCGGTCCGCGTCCGGCTTGCGGGTGAGAACCGAGGACAAGGATGTGGACGGTGTCCTCGACATCTCTTCGGACGGCCGCATCCTTCTCTGGCGCCCGGCCCACGACCTCGAGGCTCACGCTCAGCACCAGGTCACGATCTCAGGTGTCTGCGACGAGCGGGGGTCGCCTTTCGACGATCACTTGAGCACGTTCGTGACCGGGACGTTCTCCTACGTCGACCTCCGGCACCTGATGGAATGAGGACATGTTCCGCAGGCACGAACGAGTGAGCGCAGGCGACGGGATGACGACGGATGCAATCCGAGCGTGAGTGTCTAAGTCGACGGTAGAGTTCTCGCCGTCACCATCGAGGTCTCTATGAAACACCTGAGGGCCGCAGCGTTCACATCCTTTCTCCTCGCGGGACCGGCCTTCGGACAGCTGCCCTCCTTGCGGCCTCTGACCATCGAGGACTACTACCGGATCAAGACCATCGGCGACATCGTGATCTCGCCCAACGGAAAGAAGGTCGCCTATACCGTCTCCACCAAGGTGGAGGACGACAACACCACTTCGGTCCAGACCTACGTGGTTCCCACGGACGGCACTTCCCCGGCACGCCTCATTCAGCACTCAGGCAAGGACATCGCGTCGCCAGGGTGGACCGAGGACAACCTTTTGTCGTACACGGAGAACGCCCGCACGAACAGCGCAGTGTTCATCGGCGGCCCTCGTGAAGAGCGGCGGAGCGAGCCCGCGCGGTGGAAGGTCGACATCGATTCACCGACCGCGTCCCCGGTGCCGATGCCGTCTCCCCTTCAAGGCGTTACGAACGCTGCCGGATGGCGGGCCGAGGCCAAAGAGGAAAACCGGCGGGCGTTGGCGGAAGTCCAGGGCACCGACTTCGAGAAGCGTCACGCTTCGCGCTACAAGGGGAAGACCTTCGACTGGATGCGCTTTCAGCAGGACGGCCAGGATTTTCCGACCGCGGATCCGAGGCTCCGGCCCATCACCGAGATCACGATCGCGCCTCCTGGCGCAGAGGCGAATCCGAAACAACTCACGAAACTCGGCCTGAGGCCAACGAATCTGGCCTGGCATCCGGACGGATCCGTGATCGCGTTCACCGCCGATGAGGACTGGAGGAACGAACAGGGCTACGAGAGCCCGGACATCTACTCGGTGACGACCGACGGCGTCGTGACTCGCATGACGAGCGACGGCTACGTCTGGAGTTCGCTCGCGTATTCACCCGATGGCCGTTTCCTTCTAGCCGAGAGGACGTTCGGCACATCGATGGTGATTGGAGAGCGGCTGAATCACGGCGGCTCCGACGACCTGATTCTGTGGCCAACAGGGAGCGGTGCGTCCATCAACCTCACAAGCGCCTGGGATCTGGAACCGAATGGACCGCGGTGGTCGCCCGATGGGCGGTTCGTCTATTTCACTGCGGAGAAAGGCGGCACGACACACCTGTTTCGCGTGGCCACACAGGCGGGTGCTCTCGTCGAGCAGATCACGAAGGGCGAGCGCCGCCTCGGAAACGTAACCTTCGACAAGGCCATGACCCGGATCGCGTATTCGGTGGGCACGTACGACTCTCCCTCGGAGGTGTGGACCGCGAACATCGATGGCGGCGACGAACGGAAGCTCTCGAACGTGTTCGACGACCTCCGCGCCGAAATCGGCATCGCGCGAACCGAACGGCTTTCGTGGAAGAGCAAAGACGGCACACTCATCGAAGGCTGGGTCACCTGGCCCTACGGCTTCGATCCCGCCATCGACAAGGGGCCCTATCCCTTGGTGGTGTTCAATCACGGCGGTCCGCACGCCGCAGTGGGCTACGGCTACAACTTCAAACAGCAGTACTTCGCCGCCCGCGGGTACTTTGTCTTCGACACCAACTTCCGCGGCTCGACCGGCTACGGGGATGCCTTCAAGTGGGCGACCTGGGGCGGCTGGGGCAATAAAGATGGCGAGGACGTGATGTCGGGCATCGACTACGTCCTCTCCCGCTATCCAATCGATGCCGGGAAGGTCGCCACCATGGGTCACTCTTATGGCGGTTTCATGACCAACTGGCTGATCACGCAATACCCGGATCGATTCGCCGCCGCGGCATCAGGCGCCGGCATTTCGAACTGGTTCAGCGACTACGGCACCGCGGACATCTACCGGACGAAGGAAACCGAATTCTTCGGAGCGCCGTGGGAAGAGCGGGCCATACCGGTCATGGTGGCGCAGTCGCCTCTGATGCGGGCGGGCAAGGTGAAAACACCCACGCTCTTCATCCACGGCGAGCAGGACCAGCGCGTGCCCTACGAGGAGGGCGAGCAGATGTACTTCGCGCTACGCCGCCGCGGCGTGCCCGCGAAGATGATCCAGTACGCGGGCCAGCCCCATGGCATCAGCGGTCATTGGAACAACGTCCATCGCATGCTGAATGAGCTTGGGTGGTTCGAAACCTACGTCAAGAAGGGTTTCTAGAGGAGTTCGGCGAGGAAGGTGCCGGTGGCCGTGGTCTTCGCCGCCGCGATCTGTTCGGGAGTGCCCGTCGCGAGAATCCGGCCGCCCGCATGGCCGCCCTCCGGACCCACCTCGATGATCCAGTCGGCGGTCTTGATCACGTCGAGATTGTGCTCGATGACCACGATGGTGTTGCCGGCATCGACCAGGCGATTGATGACGCCGAGCAGCTTCTTGATGTCGTCGAAGTGCAGACCCGTGGTGGGCTCATCGAGGATGTACAGCGTGCGGCCGGTCGATCGTTTCGAAAGCTCGCGCGAGAGCTTGACCCGCTGAGCTTCGCCGCCCGAGAGTGTCGGCGACGACTGGCCGAGGGCGATGTAGCCAAGACCAACATCGGCCAGAGTGTCGAGCGCTCTCTTGATCTTGGGATGATGCTTGAAGAGTTCGCGGGACTCATCGACGGTAATGGCCAGGACATCAGCGATCGACTTGCCGTTGTAGGCAACGGTCAGGGTGGCCTCGTTGAACCGCTTGCCGTAGCAGACCTCGCAAGGGACGTAGACGTCGGGCAGGAAGTGCATCTCCACGCACTTCACACCGTCGCCTTCGCAGGCCTCGCAACGGCCGCCTTTCACATTGAAGGAAAAACGCCCGGGGCCGTAGCCGTTTTGTTTCGCCTGGGGGAGTTCGGCGAAGAACTCGCGTACGAGGTCGAAGACCTTGGTGTAGGTCGCGGGATTGCTTCGCGGCGTGCGGCCGATAGGCGTCTGGTCGATGTCGATGACTTTGTCGATGTGGTGAAGGCCGTTGATCTTGTCGTGGGCGCCTACCGTGACTTCGGTTCCGTGCAGCGCGCGCGCCGCCGCCGGGTAAAGGATGTGATTGACAAGTGTGCTCTTTCCCGCACCGGACACCCCGGTGACACAGATCAGTTTGCCGAGCGGGAAGGTGGCGGTGACGTTCTTGAGGTTGTTCGCCCGCGCTCCTATCACCTGAATCGAGAGGCCATTTCCCGGCCGTCGCGCTTTGGGCGTTTCGATGCACAAAGTGCCTTTGAGGTACTGTCCGGTGACGCTCTTCGGGTTGGCCTTGACCATCTTGGGCGTGCCCTGGGCCACGATCTCGCCGCCGTGCCGGCCCGCGCCCGGACCGAAATCGACCAGCCAGTCGGCCTCCTCCATGGCCTCACGGTCGTGCTCCACCACCACTACGCTGTTGCCGATGTCGCGCAGGCGCTTCAAGGCCGCGAGCAGTTTCCGATTGTCGCGCTGGTGGAGGCCGATCGATGGTTCGTCGAGCACGTAGATGACGCCCGTGAGTTCGCTTCCGATCTGGCTGGCCAGCCGGATGCGCTGACCCTCGCCACCTGAAAGCGACGGAGCCGCGCGATCGAGGGTGAGGTAGGTGAGACCGACGTCGACGAGAAAGCGGAGTCGGTTCCGGATTTCCTTCAAAAGCTCGACCGCGATCGTGGCCTCAGCGCCCTTGAGCTTCAGGCCCTCCAGAAACGCGTGGGCCTCGCCGACCGACAACGCGGTGAGATCGGCGATGGTGAGGCCATCGATCTTCACGGCCAAAGCCTCGCTGCGCACGCGTCGGCCCTGGCAGGTGGAGCATGGACGCTGAGAGAGGAAGCGCTGGTAGTACTGGCGCATGTCCTCGGACTGCGTTTCCTTCATCCGCCGCAGCATCGAGTTCAAGAGTCCCTCGTAGCGCATCCGGAACGTGCCGCCGCCCCACGAGCCCTTGAACTTGATGGCGACGCGCTCGCCGCCGGTTCCGAAGAGAAGCACGTCCCTATGCGCCTGCGAGAGCGATTTCCACGGCCTGTTGAGATCGATGCCGCGTTCCTTCGAAAGCGCGCGCACGATGTCCGAGCCCCAGCTCGTCGCGTCGTCGAGTTTGCCCCAGGCCTTCACCGCGCCCTCGTTGACCGACAGCTCGGGGTTTGGGATCAGACGCTCCGCGTCCATCTCCATCCGCGTGCCGAGGCCCGAGCAGTCGGGGCACATGCCCATCGGCGAGTTGAACGAGAACAGCTGAGGCGTCGGCTCCGGAAAAGAGAGATTGCAATTGCCGCAGGCGCGCTGCTGCGACATCACGCGATCGGGCTCGCCTTCGACCGCCACGATCACCACACCCTTGCCGAGCTTTAGCGACTGCTCCACCGAGTCGGCGAGTCGCGTGCGGTCGAGATCGGGCTTCGCGATCAGCCGGTCGACCACCGCTTCGATCGAATGCTGTCTCTTCTTGTCGAGTCGGAAGTCGTCTTCGAGTGCTACCACCGCGCCGTCGACACGCGCGCGGGTGAAACCGGTGCGCCTTATGGTGTCGAAGACATCCTGATGTTCGCCCTTGCGCCCGTCGACGAGGGGAGCGAGGATGAGGAACTTCTTCCCTTCCTTGAGCGAGGCGATCTCGGCCACAATCTGCTGCGACGACTGCGGTTTCACGTCGCGCCCGCACTTCGGACACGAGAGATGGCCGACGCGGGCGAAGAGAACACGCAGGTAGTCGTGGATCTCCGTCACCGTGCCCACGGTGGAGCGCGGGTTCGCGGACGCCGCCTTCTGTTCGATCGAGATCGTCGGAGCGAGGCCGCGGATCGAGTCGTAGAGAGGCTTGTCCATCTGGCCGAGGAACTGCCGGGCGTAGGCGTTGAGGCTTTCGATGTAGCGGCGCTGGCCCTCGGCGTACAACGTGTCGAACGCGAGGGAGGATTTACCCGAACCCGACGGCCCGGTGAAGACCACGAACTTCTTCTTCGGAATCGAGAGGGAGACGTTCTTCAGGTTGTGCTGGCGCGCGCCGGTGATGACGATCGAATCTGGTTCCAAAAAGCCCTCGGGAGAGAAGGAGCGGCGGAGGCGAAATTATAGCGAATGTCGAGAACGCCGGGCGAGCGGCGCCGAGTCGTCCATAATCGCACCCATGGTCGCCTCGCGCCGCTTCTTTTGCGACACGTCGATGGGTCAGGTCCACGTCGTGGAGGCCGGGTCGGACAGCCGGCCGCCGCTGATCCTTCTCCACCAGATCCCGCGCTCGGTGGATGAGTACAAGGAGGTTCTTCCACTTCTGGCGAAAGAACGGCGGACGATCGCCATCGACACACCCGGCTACGGTTGTTCGGATCCGGTGGCGGGACAACCGGTGGTCGCCGATTACGCCCGTGCTGTCATCGATGTCCTCAACGCGCTCATCATCGACAAGGCGGTCATCGTCGGCCATCACACCGGCGCCGTCATCGCGACCGAACTCGCAGCCGCCTTCCCCGATCGGGTGGACCGCGTGGTCCTCTCCGGCCCCGTTTATGCGAACGAAGAAGGACGCGCGGAGCTATTGAAGTGGTTCAAGCAGTGGCGCGTCGTCGCGGACGGATCGCATCTCACACAGAAGTGGCACAGCTTCTTCAAGTGGACCCCGGATCCCGCTCTCGTGCAACGTCTGGTGCTCGACCTGTGGCGCGCGGGCGAGACCAGCGAGCAGGGCCACTTCGCGGTCGCTCTCTATCGAATGGAGGATCGCATCGGTCTTGTGAAGTGCCCGGCGCTTCTCATCTACAACAAACACGATCCGTTCGCTGACCCTGTTCGGTCCAAACCCATCCACGACGCCTTCAGGCCCGCCACCGAGGTTTTTCTCGATGCCGGTGTTTTCGTGGCGAACGAGAAGCCGGATCTTTTCGCCCGCGCCGTTCTTGATTACCTGCGCTGAGCGGCCCCGTCAGTAGCGGACAGAGACCAGGTACAGGCCCTCGGGACTCGCCGGTGCTGGCCATTGGCTGCGATCGTGGCTCTCCAGCGCGGCCTTGAGTTGATCCACCGTCGTTGCCCCACGTCCTGCCGAGATCAAACCGCCCACCATCGCGCGCACCATGCGCCGCAGGAAGCCATCCGCCTCGACATCGAAGATCATCGTGGTGTCTTCCCAGTGAACCTCGGACCGCGTGACGGTCCGGATCGTGGTTTTCACGTCGGTGCCCGCGTTCCGAAGCGAAGCGAAATCCTTCCGCCCGGGAAAGAGAGCGGCGACGCGATCGATGACCGCGCGATCGAGCTTGAAACCCGTGTGTCCCGCGTACCGGCGCCGCACTGCATGCTGCGTGTCGCAGGCATCGAGCAGATAGCGGTAATGCTTCGACACCGCGGAGCGTCTCGCGTGAAACTCCGCGGACACGGGTGATGACGCCATCGCGCGGATGTCTTTGGGCAGTGTCGAGTTCAGAGCCCGCGCCAGCTCGTTCTCCGGCCAGAGCCGTGGCGCGCGGAACGAGATGACCTGACCGAGCGCGTGAACGCCCTGATCAGTTCGGCCCGAGCCTTCGATGCGAATGAAGACGCCGCCATGGAGCTTCTGGAGCGCGGTTTCAACTTCCTCCTGGATCGTCCGGCCCTTGTCTTTGTCCTGAGCCTGAAACCCCGCGAAACCGTAGCCGTCGTACGACAGCGTGACCCGCTGGTTGAACCGCGCCACCTCAGTTTCACTTCGCTCGTCTGTCACTCCCGCAGCACAGTTATGAGGAGCGTGAACCCGGCTTGATCGGCGTTGAACCCGCCGCGCATAGCGGACAGGCGCCGGCGGCCCAGGTGTCCACCGCGATCTTCAGCAGGCTCTCGAAGGGAACCTCGAAGGCGAGTGTTCCAGAACTGCGATCGATGAGCGACGCAATTCCGATCACGCGCGCCCCTGCGGCCTCGACCACGGCGATCACCTCGCGCGTGGACTTTCCGGTGGTCACCACGTCTTCGACCACCACCACGGTTTCCCCCGGCGCCAACGCGAAACCGCGGCGCAACGTCATGGTCGTGCCCTCACGTTCGGTGAAGAGGGACCGGCACCCGAAGCCGCGCGCGACTTCGTGGCCGACCACGATGCCGCCCATGGCCGGCGCCACCACAACAGCGGGAGTGACGCCCGCGGCCTTGAGCTGCGCGGCCAGACGACCGCCGAGGTCCGAGGCGATCTTCGTGTCCATCAGCACGCGCGCGCATTGCAGATACTGTGCGGAATGAAGACCGGAGGAGAGGAGGAAGTGCCCTTCGAGCAGCGCGCCCTGGCGTTTGAAAATATCGAGAATGTCGCTCACGCCGCCGATTATCTCGCGGGTCGCGCCACCACCCCATCGCACACGGGTCCTAGCGACTTGGACCTCTCGTCATTGCGAGGAGCCATTCCGTTGGCAACGCGACGAAGCAACCCGGTCGAGCCACTATCAGGCTTGGTAGTGTGGGGCGGGGGGTTGCTTCGTCGCGTACCAAGCGGAAAGGCTCCTGCTGAGAAACCCGTGAAAGAACGGCCCGTTTCAGGCGATTTCTGAGTTCGGGTCTGGGCGAGGATGGAGCGTGGCTGGTCGTCGAGGGAGCGCGCACGCGAGCGGGGCGTGCCCCGAGGGCAGGCTTCGCGCTTGAGGCGAGTCAGAGGAGTCCGTCTGCGCCTTCGCCGAACCGAGGAGGGTAAGGAGGCACACGATTCCATCGTTCCGGGAACACAGTGCCGACGCAGCCGACGTGGCCCGGGGCCAGGCTTCGCGCTCCACGCCGCGGCGCGCACCCTCGATGGCCGGCCACGCGGCCCCCCACTACCAAGTCTCCGAGATCGCTTCGTTGCCTGCGTTCGATGAGCTTCCTCGCGATGACGCTGTGGGGTTTTTCCCAACCGTCACGGAGCGCGGAGCCTGGCCACGAAATCCGTGAACGGACTCGCAATGACGCGCGACGTTGACCGATGGCGCGCGTCAGTTGTGCACACCCGGTGCTTCGTGGCCGGTTCTCGCTACGTACTCGACGTAGGTGCCTGGGTAGATGTGCGGTTCCGTTTCGGTGCCCGACTCGCCGCCC
>JAYUUU010000348.1:0-2802 GCA_043754395.1 Vicinamibacteria bacterium | reverse complement strand
ATGGCCGCGCACGCGGCGAGGTCGCAGACCTTGAGCAGGGGATTCGAGATGGTCTCGGCGATGAGGACCTTCGGTCGTTCGACTCGGGCGCGCTCGCGCACGGCATCGAGATCGTTGAAGTCGGCGGTGACGGTTTTCACTCCCGTGGGCGCAAAGATGTTGTCGAGCAGCGCGAATGTGGCGCCATAGAGATCCTGGGACGCGAGTACCGTCGAACCGGGGGTCAGTTCACACGCGAACAGTGCCGCATGAAGGGCCGCCATTCCGGACGCATAGGCGCACGAGGCCTCGCCCGCTTCGATCGCGGTCATCGCTTCCTCGAACGCTGTGACCGTGGGGTTGCCGTGGCGCGTATAGATAAAGTCGCCGCCTTCGCCGGTGAAGACGCTTTCGACTTCGTCCATCGAATCGTAGGTGAAGGCTGAGGTCGCGTAGATGGGCGTCGCCACGGGCCGGCCGCGGAGGGGCGAACGGTGTTCCCCCGCGTGAACCATGCGCGTCCAGAGTCCGTTTTTGTTCATGTCTTCTCCGTTTCGCGAGGATTTGTCACGCTATCGGCCGATTCGCCGGGCTGTCAAGGCGGCGAAGCTTCACTCCCGACCGGCAGCACGTTCACCAGCCCGGGTGTGGCCGGGCACGAGGTGCTGAACATCGGCGACACCACGGTTCAGTATCTGATCGTCGAATCCAAAGAGGGGGTTCGTTAGAACGAACCGAAGGCGGCTCCGAGCGCCAGCACAACGCTGAGTGCCAACAGCGGACCCGCGATCGACACCATGAAGATGTCCTTGTACGACTCCCGATGCGTGAGTTCACAGATCGCGAGAACCGTGATGATGCCGCCGCAGTGGGGAAGGGAGTCGAGACCGCCGGACGAGATCGCGGCCACCCGGTGCAGCAGTTCAGGGTGCACCCCGGCAGCTATACCCGCGCTCAGGAACGTCGAACCCATGGCCGAAAGCGCGATGCTCAGGCCTCCCGAGGCGGAGCCGGTGATTCCGGAAAGAACGTTGATGGTGAGCGCTTCGGTGATGAGCGGGCTGCCGGGCGCCAGGCCCAACATTCCGTCACGAATGATGGCGAAACCGGCGAGCGACGCGATCACTGTTCCGTAGCCCACTTCTGAGGCGGTGTTGAAAACCGGCAGCAGGGAACTCATCGTTCCCTGGTTCAAGGACGCCCTCGGGTCGCGCAACCGATTCCAATGCAGGGCCAGCGCAATAACGATGGCCAGAGAGAGCGCCGCTATGAGCGACCAAAGTCCCCGCACATCGTCTAGCTTCACTCCCCCGAAGTGCTTTAGGGCGAGATATCCGGCGTCCATCGAGGGGATGACCAGGTGTGTGAATGCGAAGTTTCCCGCGATCACGATGAAGAGGGGGAGGAGGGAAATCGAGAGTGCGGGCAGAACATCGGCCGTGGCCACTGTCGGGGTTTCAGTCGGTGCTTTGCCATACCCCTCGCCCATGGCGAGAGCCGCCCGCGAGCGTCGGTTGAGCCAGAACATCCCGAAGCCGAGCATCACGAGCCCCCCGATCACGCCGAGGCCGGGGGCGGCATAAAGGTCGGTCCCGAAATACGGCATCGGTATCGCATTCTGGATCGATGGAGTGCCGGGGAGCGCCGTCATGGTGAACGTCGCGGCGCCCAAGACGATCGCTCCGGGGACAAGACGCCTGGGAGTATTGGCGTGGCGGAAGAGCGCGCTCGCCACAGGATAGACCGCGAAGGCGACGACGAAGAGGGAGACACCGCCATAAGTAAGGACTGCGGTCGAAAGCACGATCGCGAGCAGAGCGTGACGCGCTCCGAGCCGATTCGCGATAGCCCGCGCGATGGTGTCGGCCGACCCCGAATCGTTCATCAGTCGGCCGAACACCGCGCCGAGCATGAAGAGTGGGAAATACTTCATGAGGAAGCCGCCGAGCCCGGTCATGAAAACCTGGGTGTACACCGCGAGCAGCCTTGTGTCGCCGTCGAGCAGCACCGCGAGCAGGGCCAGCGGCGGCGCGATCAGCAGGACATTGATGCCCCGGTAGGCGAGCAGCATCAGGAGGCCCAGCGAGAGAAGGATGCCGAGCAGTCCAATCATGCGACCGCGAGCATAGGCGAGGGCCGGTCCGGCACAAGCCGTTGCACGCTGCGCAACGAAAGGGCGTTTCTCGAAGAAGGCGCTTGACAGCGCATGTCGGACATGACCTACACTCGGTTCAATCATTTGGACGTCCGACGCCGGATCGTTCAAACCAGACCCAACTCAGCGAGCCCGGCCCATCGTGGCTGGTCAGTTCAACCGTTCAGGATCATGAATCCCTATTAGGAGAATTGCATGAGTATTTCCATTGTGAAGCGTCTGTCATTCGGCCTTATTGCAATGCTTCTCTGCGCGGTACCGGCGTTTGCGCAGACGACATCCATTGTTGGCACAGTTGTCGACACGGCCGGCGCGGTGGTCCCAGGCGCGTCAGTCGTGGCCAAGAACCCCCGCACCGGCACCACATTCGAAACGGTGTCATCGAGCAACGGCAACTTCACGATCCCATCGGTGCCGACCGGCGTCTACCAGGTCACGGTCTCGCTCTCCGGCTTCAAAAACTTCGTGCTGACTGACGTGGTCGCGAACGTGGGCGGACCCGCGTCCGTGCGCGCGCGCCTCGCCGTCGGCGGTCAGGAGGAGACGATCACGGTCGAGGCAAAATCCGAGTTGATCCAGACCCAGTCCTCCGCGGTTTCCACCACGATCGACGCCCGGCAGATCGTTAACCTGCCCCTGACGAGCCGCGCCGTCCTGGACTTCGTCAC
>JAYUUU010000347.1:0-6630 GCA_043754395.1 Vicinamibacteria bacterium | reverse complement strand
TTCATCCGCCGAAGGCGAGCCGGGAGTTACGACACTCTGGATCGATACGAAGTCACGCCGCGTGGCGAAGATCGTTTCGACCAGGCCCCAGGGGACAATCACCGCGGAACTGCAGCCCTAGCTCGGGCGTAACGACGCGGATCCGGCGGGGCGGCCGCAGGAGGCCCCTACTGTCTCGCTCGAATCCATTCCGCCGGGACGTCGACAAACGAACGGTCGAGCTTCGCGGGGGAGTCGACACCGAGGAGTTTCAGGGTGCGGACGACATCCGTGCGGAGGATGTCGATCGCGCGCGTGACCCCGGCTTCGCCCGCCGCGGCGAGGCCGTACGCGTAGGCGCGGCCGATGAGGACCGCGCGGGCGCCTAAGGCAAGTGCCTTCACCACGTCGCTTCCCGCACGGATGCCGCCGTCCATCAACACCTCGACCTGACCGTTCACCGCGGCCACGATCTCGCTCAGCGCGCGGATCGTCGGAGCTACGGTGTCGAGCTGGCGGCCGCCGTGGTTTGAAACCACTATCGCATCAGCGCCCTCGTCGATGGCGCGGCGGGCGTCATCGCCGATGTGAACGCCTTTCACCACGATCGGTCCCTTCCACGCTTCTTTGATCCAACGCAGGTCGCTCCACGAGACCATCGACTGCTCGAGTGCCGCGGCCACGTCGGCGTAACCCATGGGCCCGTCCGTTAAGACAATGTTCGGAAAGTTCATCATGCCGCCGTCCATCAGCCACGCAACGAGCCAGCGAGGCCGGGTCAGGAGCTGTCCAACGTAGGGGTACATCACGAACGGGTTGTGGGTCAAGAGTTCCTTCGTGCCGTTCCGCGGGTCGCGTTCGCGCATTCCCGCCACCGGTGTGTCGATGGTGACGATGAGGGCTTTGTATCCGGCATTCCTCGCGCGTTCGATCGCGGCGCGCGCGACATCGTGGCCGCCCACCAGATAAAGCTGGTACCAGGCGGGGCCGCTGGTCGCGGCCTTGACGTCTTCGAGCCGGCAACCCGAGAGCGTCGAGAGCGCGTAGAGCGTGCCCGCCTTGCCCGCGGCCCGCGCCGCTGCTTCTTCACCACGCGGATAGAACATCCGGCTGCTGCCGATAGGCGCCAGGATGAAGGGAAGGTCGAGCTTCGTGCCGAGGACGGTGGTTTGGAGGTCGCAGCTTTGTGTCGCCATGGCGCAGCGCGGCCGGAAAAGGACCTGGTCGAAAGCGGCACAGTTGTCGCGCAGCGTGATTTCGCGGTCCGCTCCGCCGTCGATGTAGTCGAAGGCCATGCGCGGCAGGCGGCTTTTGGCGATGCGGCGCAGGTCGGCGATGTTGACGGCGTGAGGGGAGGCGACGGAGCGGGCCATGGTGAGGGAGGGTAAACGAAAACGGGCCTGGATTTGGCGGTGGCCGCAATTCGGAACAGACTCGGGCGCGAGGTTCATGATGACTTTGTCCAGATCCGGCGCGGCGATCGCCCTTGTTCTACTCGTCGGCCCTGATGCCCTGGGGCAGCAGAGCGGGCCGAGCCCGAGACCGCAACCGCGCCCGCCAGCGCTTCGTCCGGCAGTTTCCGGGCCGTCGGCCGGTATCTCCACCGGCCATCCGCTCACGACCGCGGCCGCATTTGAGATCCTGCTGAAAGGTGGCAACGCCTTCGATGCTGGTGTCGCTTCGCTTCTGGTCGGTGGTGCGGTCGAGCAGGATCTCTACAGCCTTGGCGGCGAGGCGCTGGTTCTTGTTTATCCGGTGAAGGAGAAGAAGGTCACGTCGATCGTCGGCCAGGGCTGGGCCCCTGAAGCCGTCGATGTCGATTGGTATCTCTCACGCGGCAAGACGCTTCAAGGCTCCGGCCTCGATCCCGCCGTCGTGCCGGGCGCCTTGCACGCCGCCCTGACCGTTCTCGAGAAGTGGGGCACGATGAGTTTCGCCGAGGTGTCGCGCGCGGCGATCGGCTATGCCGAGAACGGTTTCCCGATCCGTCTCAGCACCGCTCAAGGCGTCGAGCGTCAGCTCGAGTTCTTCAAGCAGTGGCCGGACAATCAGCGGTACTGGCTCAAGCCCGATGGCACGACGTACAGGCCCGGCGAGACGATCCGCCTGCCGAACCTCGCGAAGACGCTGAAGCGCATGGTTGAAGCCGAACGGCGGGCCCGCGGCAAGGGCCGAGCCGCGGGTATCGTGGCCGCGCGTGACCGCTTCTACAAGGGTGACATCGCCAGGGAGATGGTGGCGTTCCTGCAGAAACATCAGGCCCCCTTTGACCTGTCGGACTTCGCCGAGTACTTCGCTCGCATCGAGGAGCCGGCGAAAACGACGTACCGCGGTTACACCGTCTACAAGCACGCTTTCTCGAGCCAGGGTCCCGTGCTGCTTCAAACCCTCAACATTCTCGAAACGTTCGATCTGAAGGCCATGGGTCACGACAGCCCCGATTACATCCACACCGTCACCGAGGCGATGAAGCTCGCGTACGCGGACCGGGACACGTATTACGCCGACACCGCTTTCGTCGCGGTGCCGGCCGAGGGTCTGCTCTCAAAGGAGTATGCGAAGGAGCGCGCCGCATTGATCGATCCACGTGCGGCATCGAAATCCTTCATCGCCGGTGATCCGTTGAAGTACGACACGAAGGTGAAGGAGTGGACGTACTCGAAGTTCAACATCGCGGATGGGACGGCTGCGGCTCCTCCTGCGATGCCGGTGGCCCGGGTCGATGACGGCCTGTGGTCACGAGGTCTCGATTCTGCCGGTGTTTCCAAGGACACCACGCACATGGCGATCATCGACAAGGCGGGCAATGTCTTCGATGTGACGCCGTCCGGCGGCTGGATTCCCGGTGCCGTGATTCTCGGCGAAACCGGCATCGGCATGAGCATCCGCGGCGAACAGTTCTGGCTCGACAAGAAGGTGGCGAACCAGATTCGTCCGCGCGCGCGGCCGCGTTACACCCTCACGCCCAGCATGGTGTTCAGGGGCGACACGCCTCTCATGGGCCTCGGGACGCCGGGCGGTGACAACCAGGACCAAACGATCCTGCAGGCGTTCCTCAACATCGTGGAGTTCTGGGATGACTGGTACCCGAATCTCCACCAGGCATTCGAGTGGCCGCGCTTCCAGACTCTTCACTTCCACGGCTCCTTCTGGCCGCACAGCCCGGGCTTCAACAAACTCAATCTCGAAGCCACGATCCCGGACGCGGTTTTCGACGAGCTGAAAGCCCGAGGCCACGACGTCAGCCGCCTGCGCGCGTTCGGAATGTCGGGCTGCGCGACGGCGGTAATGATCGACCCCGCTACGAAGAACCGAATCGCCGGAGCCGACCCCCGCCGCGACTGCTACGCGATCGCATATTGACGTCAGGCCTGGTAGTAGGGGCCCGCAGGGCCGAGCGCTGAGGTGGGCTCGCGTCGCCAGGACCGGCTTCGCGCGTCGCCACTGGAATCCTGGAACGAATGAATCGTGTGGCTCCTTGCTCGCCTCGGGCCGCGCAAAGGAAGCAGACGGACCTTGTGACTCGCGCGGCACGTCCCGGTCGACAGCGACCCACCTCAGCGCCCAGCCCCGCTCCTTCTGCCTCCAAGGTTCGACTTCATGAGCTGCACGCCGCGTCTTTACCTGGTCCCTGCGAGAGGTTTGGGCAAGGATGGAGCGTGGCCGCTGGCATGTAGTCGCGGAGAGGACGCGGAAGCCCGAGTGCGAAGGCCAAGGCACCGTTCCCCGAGCGCAGTGGGCCGCGAGGCTCCTATGAGGTCGTTGAGGAGCGGCAGCTCCTCTCATTCATAAGAGACGCCGTGCGGCCCACGGAGACGAGGGGAACGCCCAGGTGCCTTGGCCGTAGCGAAACCCAGGGGGCGCGCGAGATGCGCGCATTCTGAGTGGCCATGCGGGCCACCACTAGAAGCCTCGGGGATTGCTTCGTCGCCTTCGTTCGATGAGCTTCCTCGCAATGACGGCCACGGCTCGATAGCCGAGCTGCTTCGTCCCCCGAGGGGAGGCTACGCGCTGCCCCAAGGGCAGGGTGCGCGCTCGCCTTCGTTCGATGAGCTTCCTCGCAATGACTCTGCGCTACAGCTTTTTGGCGCTTAACGCGGGCAGTTCGCCGCGGAGGCGGTGGAGGCGATCGAAGTCGAGAACCGCGAGGGCGAAACCTTCGCCATCTGGAACCTGAGCGAGAACCGCGCCCCACGGATCGACGATCATCGCGTGACCGTAGCTCGCGCGATTCCCCCCATGTTTGCCCCACTGCGCCGGTGCCAAGACGTAGCAGAGATTCTCGATCGCGCGCGCTCGCAACAACACCTCCCAGTGATCGCGGCCCGTGCGATCCGTGAAAGCCGATGGCACGAGCAGGACCTCGGCGCCCTGGGCGGAGAGCGCGCGATACAGCTCGGGAAAACGAAGGTCGTAGCAGATCGAAAGCCCCAGCTTGGCGAAACCGGCGTCGGCGACCACGAGTTCCGTACCAGGCGTCGTGGCCTTCGACTCCTTGAGATGCTCCATACCCGGCAGGTCAATGTCGAAAAGATGCATCTTCCGGTACGACGCCACGCGCTCGCCGGTCGGGCCGAAGAGGACCGTGGTGTTGTAGGGACGCCCCGCCTCGTCCGCGGTTTCCGGGAACGAGCCCATCAAGATGGTGATCTTGAGTTCACGAGCGAGCTCAGAGAAACGCTTCGCCCAAGGCCCGGCGATGCTCTGCGCCTCGGGTGCTTTCTCGCCTTCAGCTTTCAGGAACACCATGCATTCGGGCAGGGCCACGAACTGAGCCCCGGCGCGAGCCGCGTCCCTCACCAGGGCTTCCGCCGAGGTCAGGTTGCGGGTCACGTCTTCGGCCGAGCGCATCTGGCAAACCGCCGCGGTAATGATGCGCCGGGTTATGTGGAGTGAATTCGCCTCCGCTCGTCCTGTAGTCATTGCTTCCTCGCTTTCGCTTTCGGTTTCGGCCCCCCGTGCGCGAAGGCCTGCTTCGCCGGCCATGGGCACAGGTCGAAGATGCCGCATTCACCGCAGCGCGGCTTCCGCGCCTCGCACGTCCGCCGGCCGTGGAAAATAATAAGGTCGGTGGTCTTCACCCACCGTTCCTTCGGCACGATCTTCATCAGATCCTGCTCGACGTTGATGGGATCGTCATGCTTCGTAAGGCCGAGCCTCGACGTGAGTCGAAGCACGTGTGTGTCCACCGCAATGCCCTCTGCGATGCCGAACGCGTGGCCGAGAACGACGCTCGCGGTCTTGCGTCCTACGCCCTTGAGCTTTACCGCGGCCGCGAAATCGCGCGGCACGTCGCCCCCGTGGTTTAGAACCAGGGCCTGCGCGCACGACGTGATGCTTTTCGCCTTGGACCGGAAAAAGCCCGTGGACCGGATGATTTCCTCCACGTCGGGGAGTTTCGCCGCCGCGAGATCCGAGGCGCTGGGATACCGCGCGAAGAGCTGCGGCGTCACCGCATTGACTCGCTTGTCCGTGCACTGCGCGGAGAGGATGGTCGCGATCAGCAGCTCGAACGCGTTCTTGTAGTTCAGTTCGCAATCGGCGTCTGGATAGATCCGGTCGAGCCGATCGAGTATCTCGCCCGTTCGCGAGGAGAGCTTCGACGACTTCAATGCATGGGCCCTTTCGTCGGCCCGTAGGACTCCTGGTACATGCGGTAGTTCTCCTGAAGCGCTGCGACAAGGCCGGGGATGATCTGCACCGGCACCACCACGCGCGTCTTCACCGGGGCCTTGATGATCTGATGATCCTGGCCGGGCTGAAACTGCGTCTCCGTGATCGGCATCATTTCGCAGAACGTCAACGTGAAGTCGAACGGCGAATGCTGGATGGCGCAGAAATTAGAGTAAGTGCGGGGAGAGCTGTCATCCGCCGGCACCACCGTGAAATTGACCGACTTCTTTTCGTCCATTCTAAAAAGCTCCTCGTTTTGTGAGAGCTGGGGGCCGCAGGAAGCTTCTTGCCGCCATGCTCAGCCCCCAGACCCCGTCGCTGCGGCGAGGTGAACTCGCCTCCGCTCAGGATTCAGGGATTTGGGTTCTTGGCCCGGGCTACACCATACCGCGCGGGGACTAAGATCACTCTCATGACTTTCGTCGATCGAGTGGCCCAGGAACGCTGGGAAGCCGAGCGTCTGTCGCCGTGGGCGATGAGAAGTGCGCAGAGCCGCGGACGCCGTTACACCGAACTCGAGCATCCGCTTCGCACCTGCTTCCAGCGCGACCGCGATCGCGTGATCCATACCTCGTCCTTCCGAAGGCTCGAGTACAAGACCCAGGTTTTCGTGAACCACGAAGGCGACAATTACCGCACGCGCCTCACCCACAGCCTCGAAGGCGCTCAGATCGGCCGCACCGCCGCGCGCATCCTCGGCCTCAACGAAGAGCTGGTCGAGACTCTGGTCTTAGGTCACGATCTCGGCCACACCCCTTTTGGCCATGCGGGCGAACGCGTGATGGCCGAACTGATGAAAGACCATGGCGGTTTCGAGCACAACCGTCAGACCCTGCGCGTCCTCGAGACGCTCGAGCGGCGTTCTCCCGACTATCCCGGCCTCAATCTCACCTGGGAAGTGCGCGAAGGCATCATCAAGCACCAGGCCGACTCCGACGCGAAAGCCCCGGAGGAATACGCCCGCGGCGAAGCGCCCAC
>JAYUUU010000346.1:0-8847 GCA_043754395.1 Vicinamibacteria bacterium | reverse complement strand
CGGCCGGGAGATGACGCTTGCCGGGTTGCTTCTCCTCTGGTCGGTCCTCGGCATGCCCTTCTCTCAGTGGCCGGGAGGGAGCCTGGCACTCCTGCTCGATCTTTTCATCAAGTCGCTCGCCTTCTTCTGGCTGATCGCCAACCTGATCGATACGCTGCCCAGGCTGCGCACCATGACGAAGGTCCTCACCACGCTCACCCTGACCCTTGGTCTTGTCGGAATCTGGAACTACCTCTCGGGGGTGTTTGCTCCCACTCGGGACATCCGAATCCTTGGTTACAACGCGGGCCTCACCCGAAATCCCAACGACCTCGCGCTGATGATCAATCTGATCCTGCCGATGACCGTGGCCCTGCTGCTCCTTTCATCGGGGCCGCTCGAGCGGGTGTTGCTCACGGGCGCGATCCTCATCCAGGCGTGTGCTGTGGTTCTCACTTTTTCGAGGGCGGGCTTCCTGACTCTCGTGACCACATGCTGCTTGTTCGGCCTGCGGCTGGTGCGGCGCCCGAGTCGCGGGCTCGTCTTCGCCGGGCTTTGCGGTGCGCTTCTGGCTCTGCCTTTTATTCCCGCCTCCTACACCGATCGCATCCTGACCATGGGCAGCCTCGACGCTGATCCAACCGGTTCGGCCCAGGCCCGCTGGACGGGGACGGTCGCCGCGATGGAACACGCGCTCGAGAACCCGTTCCTCGGCGCCGGACTCGGGATGAACATCCTGGTCCTGAACGACTCGGTGGGCGCCACCTGGCGGCGCGTCCACAACGTCTACCTCGAATACGCGGTGGACCTCGGCATGCCCGGGCTAATCCTCTTCCTCCTGCTCATGGTGTCGTGCTGGCGCAGCGTTCGCGCGGCGACGAAGAGCCACAACGCTGCGGTGGCGCAACTCTCGGAAGGCATCGAGATCAGCCTTCTCGCCTTCTCGGTGGCCGCTTTCTTCCACCCGGCTGCTTACGAGTTCTACTTCTATTTCATCGCCGGGCTCTGTGTGGCCGCGAAAGTCGTGAGCGAAAGAATCGCACCGGTGGCCGCATGAGCACGCCCGCTGCTTTGGAGAGAGTTCCCGTTCTCACCTTCCTCACCAACTTCCTCATTGGAGGGACGGAGCGGCAGGTCCTGAATCTGGTGCGGAATCACGACCGCGCCCGCTTCGACGTGCACCTTGGATGCTTCCGGCTCAAGGGCCCGCTGCTCCAGGAGATCGACGAGACCGCGGTGGCGCTCTCCGAGTACCCCATAGCCACCCTGCCGAGTCCGAGAACGGTGTGGCAGCAGTGGCGCCTGATCCGCTACATCAAGACGCACCGCATCCGGGTTGTTCACTCGTTCGGCTTCTATGCGAACGTCTTCGCGATTCCCGCGGCCCGGCTTTCGGGAGCGGAACTCGTCATCGCCTCGATCCGCGATACGGGAGATCACCTGACCTGGCTTCAAAAAGCGATGCAGAAGTGGGCATGCCGCGCCGCTCACCACGTGCTCGTGAACGCTCTCGCGGTCAGGACCGTCCTCGTGGAGCAAGGTTACGACCCCGCGCGGATCACCGTGATTCGGAACGGAATCGAGGTTTTAAAGTTCAAGGACCGGCAAGGCGCGGGCGTCGTGCGAGCGCCCCTCGGCATCCCGGACGAAGCACCTCTGATCGCGGTCTTCGCGCGGCTCAATCCACTGAAGGGCCTCGAGTTCTTCTTGGAAGCCGCCGCCATGCTGAGCCGGCAGTTCGAGGATGCGCGCTTCCTCATCGTGGGCGACAGCATCTCTCGCGCATATCGCGACGAACTCGAGGGAAAGGCCGCTGCCCTTGGCCTCGGCACGCGAATCTTTTTCACCGGCTTCAGGACCGACATTCCCGAACTCCTCGGTGAAGTGAGCGTTCTGGTCCTGCCCTCACTCGCGGAAGGGCTTTCGAATGTGATCCTCGAAGGCATGGCCGCCGGGGTGCCCGTTGTCGCCACCCGGGTCGGTGGGAACCCCGAGATGATCGAGGATGGAGTGAGCGGCTTGCTCGTCCCGCCACGGGATTCGGCCGCTTTGGCGGCCGCGATCGGATCGCTCATCGCCGACCCCGCGCGCCGCGAGTCGATGGGCCGGGCAGGGCGGAAACACGTGGTTGAGTATTTCTCTCTTGAGGCCACCGTGGCCCAGACGGAGAAGCTCTACGAGCGCTTGCTGCTTCGCTCCAAGGAACGGCGCCCGCAGTCGGCCGCCGCCCGCCCGCCCCTCTCCCCAAAGCCGCTTTCGCCCCCAACTCTCTCCAAGGAAGAGTGGCGATGAGCTCCGAACTCTTGAGATTCCCGTCCCCCTCCGCGGCGATCGGGGAGTTTGCCTCGGTGGCCCAGGCCGCGCTGCGAGTGGAGACCATCGACGATGCCGCGCGGTTTGCCACCCTCCGCGACCCCTGGAACGAGCTCCTCGAATCGAGCCCCTCGGATACCGTGTTCCTGACGTGGGAATGGCTGCACTCCTGGTGGAAACATCTCTCGGGCGCAGCGAAGCTCCACGTGATTTCGATCAGTCGAGGCTCGCAGATCCTCGCGATCGCGCCATTCGTGTCGCGTGGCACGAGTCTCCTCGGCGCGCCTCGCCTTTCGTTCATCGGCACGGGCCGGGTCGGATCCGACTATCTCGATATTCTGGTGAGGCACGGTGCTGCGGGCGATGCGATTCCGAAACTCTCGGCCCACCTGATTCAGATGGGCGCCCAGCTCGACCTCGCCCAGGTTCGGATCACGTCGAGCGCAGGACGCCTCCTGGCCCGCGAGCTTCTCTCCGCGGGGTGTGCGGTGCGGGCGAGGCGGACGCACCGTTGCCCTTATATCGACCTCAGCGGGGCCACTTTCGATTCGTACCTTGGAGGCCTCGGCTCCGAGCATCGCTACAACTTCCAACGCAAGCTTCGCAAGCTCGAGACGAATCATGCGATGAGGTTCGAGCGGGTCGACTCCGAGGCGAGGCGCCGCGAGGTGCTTCCCGTGCTGTTCGAGCTGCATCGCTTGAGATGGAGTGAGCGGGGCGGATCGGATGGCCTCGCGGGCGAGGGCATCCCTCAGTTCCACGAAGAGTGGTCGCGTCTGGCCCTCGAGCGGGGCTGGCTCCGATTGTTCGTCTTGTGGGTGAAGGACGCTCCAGCCGCGGCTCTTTATGGCTTCCGGTACGGGGGTGTTTTCTCCTTCTACCAATCGGGCTTCGACCCCCGTTTCTCGAAGCAGAGTGTCGGCCTCGTGACCATGGGTCTTGCGATCCGGAGCGCCCTTGATGAAGGCGCTTCCGAGTTCGACTTTCTCCATGGCGAGGAGGCGTACAAGTTCCACTGGGCGACGCAGTCGAGGCGCTTGTGCCGGGTGAGTGTCTTTCCGAAAGGCCCACTCGGCCATCTCGCAAGGGCGGGCGCTTCCGCGCGCGATTCTCTCCGTCGCCTCGCGCATCGGCTTCCTTCGGGGCTGGTGTCGCGGATCGCGGCCCGAAAAGAGGGAGGGATGAAGTAATGCGCCGCCTGGTCAGATCCGCCCTCGCCCACGGTCTCGCCCGCACCGGCGCCGATCGCTTCCTGGGCCGGGTAGGAGGAGTCTCGAACGAACCCCTGATCCTCGGGTACCACCGCGTCCTTCAAGACGACGTAACGATCCCGACGTGGGGCGTGCCCAGCATGGGCATCAGGATCTCTACGCTTCGTCGTCATCTCGAGTTCATCGCCCGGCGCTTCAAGTTCGTGTCTCTCGACGAAATGGGCGCTCGGGTCGAAGCAGGCTCCGCGTCCGGGCTCGCGGCCCTCACCTTCGATGATGGTTACAAAGATTTCGCCGAGAACGCTTTTCCCTTGCTTCAGGGGATGGGCATTCCCGGTGCGGTGTTCGTGGTGACCACACTTCTGGAGGAGGGCGGGAGCTTCCTTCACGACCGCGTGTTCCAGGCCCTCGACCGCACGATCCAGGCCGGCGGTTCGGCGCGGGTTCTTGCCCTGCTCGAAGGAGAGAGCGTTTCGCTCGAGACCCTCCCCGACCAGGCGTTCGCGGCCACCCGTTTGCTCTTGCGGTCGTACGACCGGCAGGCCCTGACCAGGCTCTGCGCCGCCCTCGAAGCCGAGTTCGGAAGGGGAGAGAGCTCGCCCCGGTCCCTTTCATGGGACGACCTCATCCGCATGTCGCGACTCGGTCTCACCGTCGGTTCTCACACGCGGACCCACGCTTTACTGCCTCGTGAGACGCCGGCGCGCGTGATCGAGGAGACCGCGACCTCGCGCGCGGAGATCGAGGCAAAGCTTGGCGTTCCGGTTTTGCATTTCGTCTATCCGGATGGCTGCTTCGACCAAGCATCGGTGCGGGCCGTAGCCGCTGCCGGCTACCGCTTCGCCTACACGGGCTGCAAGCACCAGGACCCGGATCATCCTCTGCTCACGCAGGGTCGCCGCGTTTTCTGGGAGGGTTCGACCGAGGGTGCGTTTGGGGGCTTCTCGGAGCAGGTTCTTAGCGGACATCTGAATGGAATCTTCGATCGATCCCGTCCGTGTCTCGACACCCACGGAATCCCGCAACTGACGCCGCCGCGGGCCACCGTCGCGATGGTGGCGCCGAGTCTTGATGTGCCGGGCGGGCAGGCCGTTCAGGCGGCCGCCCTCGTTTCGTGCTCGCGGCAGGAAGGCATCGAGGTCTCGTTCATCCCCACCAATCCCCGGTTTCCCCGCGGTCTCCGCTTTCTAAGGGCCGTGCCGTTGGCCCGTACGATCCTCAACCAGGCGCTCTACGCGGCCAGTCTGACCCGGTTGCGAAAGGCCGACGTCGTTCACGTTTTCTCCGCGTCTTACTGGTCGTTTCTTCTCTCTCCGGTGCCCGCGATGATCGTGGCGCGCCTTCTCGGCAAGCGCGTCATCCTCAACTACCACAGCGGGGAAGCAGGCGACCACCTGAAGCACTGGCGGGGTCTGGTCCATCCCTGGCTCGGCCTCGCTCATCGGATCGTGGTGCCCTCAGAGTATCTGCGCCAGGTCTTCGAGGAACACGGCTACCGGGCCCATGTCGTGCCGAACATCGTCGACACCGGCCTCTTCGTCTACCGGGAACGCGGCGCGTTGCAGCCGAGGTTCCTCTCGACCCGCATGCTCGAGCCCAGCTACGGGGTCGACGTGGTGGTCAAAGCCTTCGCTCTGGTGAAGGCCCGGTACCCCGAGGCGACACTCACCATCACAGGATCGGGAAGCGAAGAGGCGCGTCTGCGCCAACTGGCCAAAGGTGTTGGCGGCATCATCTTCGTGGGTCGCGTAAGGCCGGAGTGCGTGCCCGCGCTGTGCGATGCCGCCGATGTCTTCCTCAATGCCCCTCTCGTGGACAACCAGCCGCTGTCCGTGCTCGAGGCCTTCGCCTCCGGCCTTCCGCTGGTTACGACCGCGGCCGGTGGTATCGCCACGATGGTTCGTCACGGTGAGTCCGGCCTGATCGTGCCGCCCGCAGACGCTCAGGCGATGGCCGATGCGGCGCTAACCCTCTTGCGCGAGCCTGGCCTTGCGCAAAGGGTCGCACACGGAGGTCGGAAAGTGGCGCTTGCTCACTCATGGAGCCACGTGCGTGACCAGTGGAGAGACATCTACTCGGGTCGGGGCAAAGATATCCGGTTGAACACGATGTCTCTCGCGGCACTCGCGGGGGAACGCCGATGTTGACCAAACTCCTCAAGATGGGCCTCGGAGAGGTGGCGGATCGCAGCCGCCAAAAGGCCTCGAGGTGGTTCGAGCGAAACGCGCTTAGGACGCCCCAGTCGCGCCGCCGCACCCGCCGTTTGGCCACCGACGATCATGAGTTCGCGGCGCGACAGTCTCTTGACTACTTTAAGGCGACCGGTTCCGATCGGTTCTTCGCGGGCGTCGCGGATCCGCAGGTCAAGGAGCTGTTCACGGGTCTCTTGCCCGCCGCCTCCGCCTCGGTCCATGCCGCGGCCGAGAGTATTCGGTCGGGGCGCTTCGACCTGCTCGGCTTCAAGGGGCTCACGTTCGGAAATCCCGTTGATTGGCGGCTGGATCCGATCTCTGGCCGGACGTCCCCGCTCCTTCACTGGACGTCGATCGACGCTCTGGACTCCGCGGTCGTGGGAGACAGCAAGGTGGTGTGGGAGCTGAACCGGATGCAGTTTCTCGTCACTCTTGGCCTTGCCTACCGCGCGGGCGGAGATGAAGCAAACGCCTTCACCTTCGCGAATCTGGCGCGGTCCTGGATCCGCGAGAACCCGGCGGGGCTGGGGATCAACTGGGTCAGCAGCCTCGAGGCGGCGTTCCGAGTCGTGTCGTGGAGCTGGGCCCTCTCTCTCTTCAAGTCGTCGCCGCAGCTCACCCCGGGCCTGTTCTGGGAAATCACCGAGGCGATCGAGACCCACGCGGCCCATATCGAGCGGTATCTCTCTCGCCACTCGTCTCCCAACACTCACCTGACCGGCGAAGCGCTGGGCCTTTTCTACGCGGGCACGCTCTTTCCAGAAAACCCTCTGGCCGCTCGTTGGCGCTCCCTGGGTCAGAGGATTCTGGACGAACAGATCCAGCACCAGGTCCTTCCCGATGGCGTGTATTTCGAGCAAACCACCGCGTATCAGCTCTACACGATCGAGATCTACCTGCACTATCTGATCCTGGCCTCCAGGAACAACGTGCCCGTGCCCGTGGAGATCGCGGCCAGTGTTCAAAGGATGCTCGACGTGATCCTTGCCCTGCGCCGGCCCGATGGAGGGGTGCCGACGATCGGCGACCAGGATGGCGGAACTCTGCTTCCCCTCGTCCGCCGGGAGCCCGACGATGCCCGCGGCGTCTTCGCGGTGGCCGCCGCATTTTTCGGCCGGCCTGATTTCGCGTGGGCCGCCGAGTCGGTTCAGCCGGAGGCGCTGTGGCTCCTGGGCTCCGCCGCGATCGTCAGGTTTGAAGCCACCGGAGCCGCACCTCCCTTGGAAGCCTCCCGCGCTTTTGAAGGCGGCTATGTAGTCATGCGGTCGGGCTGGCAGCGCACCGCCCACCACCTCGTGTTCGATGTCGGCCCGCTTGGTTGTCCGATCACCGGAGCCCACGGCCATGCCGACCTCCTGAGCGTCGTGGTGAGCCCATTCGGCGAGCCGTTCATCGTGGACCCGGGTATGAGCGTCTACGCCGCCGATCCAGCTTTTCGCCAATACTTCCGCGGCACCGAAGCACATTCCACCGTCACGGTGGATGGTCTGGGTCAGGCCGAGCCTGCGGGGCCCTTCGGCTGGCAAAAGCGTCCCGAAGCCCACCTGAGCCGATTCGAATCGAGCACGGGCTTTGATTTCGCCGATGCGAGCCACGACGCCTACAAGCGTCTCGCGGATCCGGTCACTCATCGACGGCGCGTGGTGTTCGTGAAGTCGCGAGGCTACTGGGTCATCGTGGATGACCTCGCGGGATCGGCGGAGCACACTTTCGAGCAGCGCTTCCAGTTCGCAGCACTCCCCGTCGGCCGGACTCCGGATGGCTGGGTGCGTGCGAGGGGCTCGCGAGGCCGCGGACTGTTGATCAGAACATTCGCCGACGTGGCGGTTGAGACGCGGATTGAATCGGGATCGCTTCAACCGATCGCGGGCTGGATCTCGGCCAACTACGGCCAGCGCGTTCCCTCACCCATGCTCGTGTTCACCACACCGCCCCGAGCGTCGGTCCGGATGCTGACCTTGCTGTTCCCGGTCGAAGACGCCGGGGCTGATCCGCCCCGCGTCCGCATCATCGACGGCGAGGGAAGGGCACCCGTGGGTCTTCGTTTCGAGGACGCGAAAGAGGTTCTCCGCTTCGACGACGATGCGTTCGCCTTTGAAGGAAATCCGCCATGGAAAGCCTGACCCGGCTCACCAGGCGCGAGCACTGGGACGCGGTGCATGCCTTCGAGAAGGCCGATGCCCAGAAGACTCCGGAAGCGGAGAAGAGCTGGGCCCGCCGCGCCCTGAAGCGTCTTGTCGGAGAACGGTTCGTCGAATACATGGGGAGTTACGACGACTATCAGATCTGGGACCTTCTCTACCGGCGACACATGCCGCGTCAGGGTGCCACCGTGGTGGAGATCGGAAGCGCTCCGGGCGACCATCTGGTGAAACTGAGCGACACCTTCGGCCTCGTGCCTTACGGCATCGAATACTCGCCCGCCGGCGTCGAGGTCAACCGTTCTCTCTTCGCGAGCCGCGGCCTGGACCCGATGAACGTCCTCGCGATGGACTTCTTCTCCGAGGAGTGCCTGGAGAGGAATCGCGAGCGCTTCGACGTGGTGGTGTCCCGTGGCTTCATCGAGCATTTTGAAGAGCCCCGGTCCGTGGTCGACCGCCATATCGATCTTTTGAAGCCGGGCGGACTCCTGGTCGTCACGATCCCGAACCTTCAGGGCGTCAATCACACACTGACGCGTCTCTTCCACCCCGAACTCATTCCCATGCACAACCTTTCGATCATGTCGAAGGCCCCGTTCCTCCAGCTCTTCGACACTACAAGGGTGAGGCCCCTCATTTGCGCCTATGTGGGTACCTTCAGCTTTTATCTCTTCAACGTGAAGGAGGGCTCGCGCCTCGCGCCTCTGTTGGGCCTGTGCATGAAGGCGCAGACCCTCTTGAACGTGATGTTTCGGACCTTTCTTGCGGAGCGAGGTGCTGAGAATCGCTTCACCAGCCCGCAGCTGATCTTCATGGGGGTCAAGAGATAGCCATGTGCGGCATCGTCGGCATCCTGCGCCTCCATCCATCCGCCCCAAGGGTGGACGCGGAGCGCTTGACCCGCATGCGCGATGTTCTGCGCCACAGGGGGCCGGACGGAGAGGGCCTTCACATCAAAGAGCCCATTGGCCTCGGCCACCGGCGTCTCGCGATCGTGGACATCGAGGGCGG
>JAYUUU010000345.1:0-6122 GCA_043754395.1 Vicinamibacteria bacterium | reverse complement strand
GGCTTCGCAGAATCGCTGGTGAAGGACTCCGGCGCCACGATTTTTGTGAATGACGCCTTCGGCACCGCTCACCGTGCTCACGCCTCCACCGCCGGTGTGGCGCCTTTCGTCCGCCAGCGTGTGGCCGGACTCCTCATGGACAAGGAAATCCAATATCTGGGCCTGGCCCTTCGCTCTCCGAAGCGGCCGTACGTGGCGATCCTCGGGGGCGCCAAAGTGTCCGACAAGATCACCGTCATCGAGAGCCTGATTCCAAAGGTGGACAAACTTCTGATCGGTGGCGGAATGGCCTACACGTTCTTCCGAGCCATGGGGCTCAATACGGGCAAGAGCCTGGTGGAAGAGGACAAGGTGGATCTCGCAAAATCCCTGCTCAAGAGTGCGGGCGGGAAAATCCTCCTGCCCATCGATCACATCGTGGCGAGCGCCTTTAAGGCGGACGCCGAGTTCAAGACGCTGCCCGTGGCCGAAACGCCAGAAGGATGGATGGGACTCGACATCGGCCCGCTGACCGTGGCCGCCTTCCGCAAGGAGATCGAGACCGCCGCACTCGTCCTATGGAATGGACCTATGGGTGTGTTCGAGATGAAGCCTTTCTCCTCGGGCACGTTCGAAGTGGCGAAGGCGCTCGCCGACTCAAAGGGCACGACCATCGTAGGCGGCGGGGACTCGGTCGCGGCCATCTCCCAGGCGGGCCTGATGGACCGCATCACCCACGTCTCTACCGGTGGTGGCGCCTCTCTCGAGTTCCTGTCGGGTGACACCCTGCCCGGAGTCGAGTGCCTTGACGATGACCGAAGCCCCGCCTCGGTTGCAAACTAAGCCCGAAAATGCCCCGCCCCTTCGTCGTCGGCAACTGGAAGATGCACAAGACAATCGAGGAGGCGCGTGCCCTGGCCGCGGCTGTCCGAGAGGGGGTTGGCGGCTTCAACGATATAGACGTCGCCGTGGCACCGCCCTTCACCGCCCTCGCCGCCGTGGGCGACGCCTTGAAGGGATCCTCGATTGGCCTCGCGGGCCAAACCATGCATGAGGCTTCGAAGGGGGCCTTCACGGGCGAGATTTCGCCCTTGATGCTCAAAGATCTGGGCTGTACTCACGTCATTCTGGGCCACTCAGAGCGTCGCCATATTTTCGGCGAGACCGACCAGAACATCATGAAGAAAGCGCGGGCCGCCCTCGATCATTCGCTGATCCCCATTTTGTGCGTCGGGGAAACCCTACACGAGCGAGAAACCTCGAGAACCTTCGACGTGGTCGAGCGACAGACCGAACACGCGCTACGCCACGTCACGCCGGAGGAGGCTTCTCGCTCGGTCGTGGCCTACGAGCCGTTCTGGGCTATCGGCACCGGGAAAACGGCAAGCCCGGAGCAGGCTCAAGAGGTTCACATCTTCATCCGAAAACTCGTGGCCCGATCTCATGGAGACGGTGTGGCCAGGGCCATCCGGATCCTTTACGGGGGCATCGTCAAGCCCGACAACGCCGGCCTCCTGATCGCTGAGCCGGATGTGGACGGGGCGCTGGTCGGGGGGGCGTGCCTCGAAGCCCCTTCGTTCATCGGTATCGTCTCCGCCTCGCGCACCTAACCTTCGATATACTCTCCCTCTTTCGGCTGCTCCCTGGAACCCTTTTCATGGGAACTCCCTGCGGAGTACAAGGCCGTTTCGTAAGGACTGCACCGAAGGCTTGAGGCAACAAAAGCGATGACCGTTCTCTACTACCTTGTTCTGATCCTGCACCTGATTGCGTGCTTCTTTCTGATCGCGGTCGTCCTGCTCCAACAGGGCAAGGGCCAGGATCTCGCAAGTGCGTTCGGCGGCGGCGGCACCCAGGCGGCCTTCGGGCCCCGGGGCTCGGCGACCCTGCTCTCCCGCGTCACCACCGGCCTCGCGGCGGTCTTCATGATCACGAGCATTTCCCTATCCGTGTTGAAGCAGAAGCAGGCGGCCTCGGTCCTCGATACCATCCCCGCGGTCGCCTCGCCCACACCGGCCACCGCACCGACGAACCTCCTCGGCATGCCCGTGGCGCCCGTAGTCGCCTCCCCGGTCCCCCCGACCACCGGCACACCCGCGGCCACCACCAGTCCCGCGGCGCCCTCAGCCGCTCCCGCGACCTCGCCTGCGACTCCAGCCGCGTCTCCCGCTCCGAAAGCTTCGCCGAAGGGCTGAGCCGGAACGGAGTCGGCGCTACCGCCGGCCCATCAAACGGGCGTGCTCGACCATGATGCAGCGGTCGTAAACCACGCTGCGTCCGGCCTTCACGAGATCGGCGATGGCGCCCTCTTGCACGCAGTCGAGTTGAAACCAGACCGCGGGCGAGTTCGTTTGCGAACTGCTCAGGATGTCCTCAACCACACCCGGCAGCTCATCTGAACGCCTGAAGACGTTCACGAGGTCAACGGGCTCTTTGATTTCCTTCACCGAGCGGTAGACCGAGGCTCCAAGAATCGTCTCCTCGCGCGGGTAAACGGGAACGATCTCGTAGCCGGCGCGCTGCATGTACGCGGAGACGCGATGCGAGTCGCGAAGGGGCTTCGGGGACAGCCCGACCACCGCTATCCGCTTCACGCGGCTGAAGAGTGCGCGAATCTCGTCGTCGGTGGGGTTTTCTGGAAGTCCCGTGGTCATGAGCGTCCCCTACTCGACAAACGTCACCTTGTTGATCTCGCGGAGGCTGGTGGTTCCATCGAACACCTTGTCCACCGCACCGTCGCGCAGGGTGCGCATCCCGAAGCCCCTCGCCTTTCGCTTGATCTCGCCCACCGGCCGGCGCTCGAGGATCAGCTGCCGGATGTCATCGTGAAGCTCGAGGAACTCGCCCACGGCCCGGCGCCCGAGAAAGCCGCTCGAGGCGCAGGCCTCGCAAGCGCCACGGTCGTAGACCGGGTGTCCTTTTGACCGCGCGGGGTCGATGCCGGAGGCGCGCCACTCGGCTTCGGAGATTGTCACGGCCTGGCGGCACGTGCGGCACAAAACGCGGACGAGACGCTGGGCCATGACGAGGGTCAGCGCGGAAACGAAGTTGTACGGATCGACGCCCATGTGGAGGAACCGGCCGATGACATCGAAAACGTTGTTGGCGTGGACGGTGGTGAAGACGAGATGCCCGGTGAGAGCTGCCTGAACCGCGATCTGCGCGGTCTCGGGGTCGCGCACCTCCCCCACCATGATCTTGTCCGGGTCATGACGCAGGATCGAACGAAGGCCGCGCGCGAATGTGAGGCCCTTCTTCTCGTTCACCGGCACCTGGGTGATGGCGGCGATCTGATACTCCACCGGATCCTCGATGGTGATGATCTTCTCTTCGGAAGTCGCGATTTCGTTGAGTGCGGCGTACAGCGTCGTCGTCTTGCCGCTGCCGGTAGGGCCGGTGACGAGGATCATGCCGTAGGGCTCGGCCACGTATTTCTTCACAGTGGCGAGTTGCGCGGCGTCGAAGCCGAGAGCCTGCAATCGCAGTTCGCGGAACTCCTTCGAGAGTGACTCGCGGTCGAGAATGCGGATCACCACATCCTCGCCGTGGATCGAGGGCATCACCGAGACGCGGAAGTCGATAGTGCGGCCGGACACGCGAAGGCGGAAACGCCCGTCCTGGGGAATGCGACGCTCCGCGATATCCAGCTCCGCCATGACCTTGACCCGCGACACGATCGTCTCCGCGTGCCTCTTCTCCACCGGCGACGTGGCCTCGTACAGCGCCCCATCGATCCGGTATTTGGCGAGGACCGCGCGGTCCTTCGACTCGATGTGGATGTCGGAGGCGCGACGCTCAATAGCGCCTAAAAGCAGCGAGTCCACCAGTCGGACGATGGGGCTTTCCGAGGCGAGTGTCTCGAGGTCGACGACCTTGCCTTCATCGTCGGACAGCAATTCGAAACTGGCGCCGAGGTCTTCGCGGGCACGGTCGAGGAGAGTCTCGCCGCCACGCTTGCGCCGGAGCGCCTCGGACACATCCTGAGCCGTCGCGACGACGGCATCGATGGGGCGGCCGAGGGCGAATTCGGCTTCGGAAATCCGCTCGAGCGAGAGGGGAGGTGCAAAGGCCAGGACGAGTCTCGCCCCGGCCCGGCCGCAGGGCACGCAGGAAAAGCGAACCAGCGTCTCGAGGCTCAAGCCGTCCCAAAGCGAGGGATCGGAGGCGTCGTGATCGATAGTGACGAAGGGCAGCCGCAGCGCCTGTGCGGCCTGGGTGGCGCTCTCGTTCGGCGACTCCTGGGGCGTCATATCTCTACTCTAATCGTGGGACAAGGAAGACGACCGCAGCCTCCAGCGGCCGGCCGTGTGATCCGCCCGGGGCGCCGGGCTGGAGCGTTCCAATCCCTGTAGACAGCCGTGATTCCGGGGAGTATGGTGCTCCTAAATCCATCAGGCGCGAGGCGCGGGCGCGGCCCAACACTTTTTGAGGAGTGACGATCATGATCCGATCCTTCGCCCACTTGAGCTTCGCCGCCGCCCTCGCGGCGTCGCTGCTCATCACCCCGGCCCCTGCGCACGCTCAGATCGACTCCGGCTCTATCGTAGGCGATGTGGCCGACGCTCAGGGCGGCGCCCTGCCGGGCGCCACGGTTGTAGCCACCCAGGAGGGCACCGGCTTCTCCTTCACGACAACCACAAACGCAAAGGGCCAGTACAGCTTTCGGAACCTGCGCATCGGCTCTTACGTGATCACGGCGGAGCTCTCCGGGTTCAAGAAGACCGTCCGGTCCGCGGTGCAACTCCACGTCCAGGAGACAATCAAGGCCGACTTCACCCTGGGGGTAGGAGCCATGACCGAGGAAGTGACGGTCAGCGGCGAAGCGCCCCTGCTCAATACCCAGACCGGTGAAATGGGCTACTCGGTCGATTCGAAGCAACTCAATGATCTCCCGCTGCTGGGCCGCCGGTACACCGAACTCGCGCTCCTTCAAACCGGGGTTGTCCCGTCCGGAGCGGGCATGTCGTCACGGGGCGAGGACACCTTCTTCAACTCGAACGGGAACTTCGCGACCTGGAACAACTTCGTCCTGGACGGCGGCGACAATAATTCCTTCTCCACCAACCTCCAGGAACGAACCCCTCAGGTCATTGCTCCGCCCGTTGACGCGTTGGAGGAGTTCAAGATCCAGACCCGCACCTACTCCGCCGAGTTCGGGCGCTCCGCCGGCGCCGTGGTCAACGCTTCCATAAAACAGGGCGCGAACGACTTTAAGGGCGTGCTCTTTGGTTTCGGACGGGACTCGAAGTTCAACGCGAATACGTTTGCAAACAAAGCCGCCGGTCGGCCCAAAGGGAAGTTTGACGAAACCGTGGCCGGGGGCGTTCTCGGCGGCCCCATCGTGAAGGACAAACTCTTCTTCTTCGTCGACTATCAGGCGACCCGCACCAACCAGGCGCAGAGTAACCAGGCGGTCGTGCCCACCGCCTTGATGAGAACGGGAAATCTCATGGAGTTGTCGCGCGCCATAAGCGGTACCAACCCGTTCGTCCCCGCCGGGTGCATCAATCCCACAACCAAGGTCATCAGCCCCGGCTGCATCGACCTCGTGGCGGCAAAGCTCATGGCTCTTTATCCCCTGCCCAACATCTCCTCCGAATTGGCGAAGGCGGGACAGCCGGGCAGCTTCGGCCTTCCCAACTACATCAACACCGACCCCCTGAAGAACACGATCAATTCCTACGACGTCCGTCTCGACGCGCGGCCGGGAACCTCCGGCAAGACTCTCCTCTTCACCCGCTATTCGTATTCGAAGACGGAGCGCCGGGAGCCTCCGGTACTGGGCCCCGTGGCGTCGGGTGATTTCGCGTCCAACATCGATATCACGGGACAGAGCGCGGTCATCGGGTTGACTCGCAACCTGAGCAGCACCATGGTGCTGGACGTGCGAGGAGCCTGGAACAAGATTCAGGGCGACACCTTCCATCCTGCGTTCGGCCAGGACACCAACGCCCAGGTGGGGCTCCGAGGCATCCCAACCGACCCCCGTTTCAGCGGCGGCATCCCGAACACGAGCATCGGCGGGTTGACTCGCCTGGGCGGGCCCTTCTTCCGCCCCCAGTTCCAGACCTCGAGCATCAAGCAGTTCTCGGCCGCGCTGGCCTGGAACCGCGGCGTCCACTCCTTCAAGTTCGGCGTGGAAA
>JAYUUU010000344.1:0-5980 GCA_043754395.1 Vicinamibacteria bacterium | reverse complement strand
AGTCCGCGCGCGATGCCGTAACGAATGGCCTGGGAAATGCCGGCGCCGATGAATCCGCCGACTGCCGCCTGTCCCGCGAATGCCGAGGTCACGATCGTCATCACGGTCTCGGGGATGCGGTCGAAATGCATGATCAGCAGAATGAGGCAGCCGATCACGTAGAAGATCGCCATGAACGGCACGAGCTTCTCGCAGACCGCGGCGATCGACTTGATGCCGCCGAGAATCACGATCGCGGTGAGGACGGTCATCACCACTCCGGTGATCCAGGGATTGATGCCCAGGCTCTCCTTGGCGAGTGCTGAGATGGAATTCGCCTGGGTCATGCAGCCGATGCCGAAAGCGGCGATCGCGGTGAGAGCCGCGAAGATCATACCCAGCCACTTCGCGTTCATGCCGCGCTCGAGTGCGTACATCGGTCCGCCCGCCATCGTGCCTTCCTTTGTCACCACCCGGTACTTCACGGCGAGGACCGCCTCGGCGTATTTGGTCGCGATGCCGAAAACGCCGGTGAGCCACATCCACAGCACCGCACCCGGCCCGCCCACGGAAACCGCGGTGGCGACGCCCACGATATTGCCGGTTCCAATCGTGGCGGCGAGTGCCGTGGTCAGCGCGCCGAACTGGCTGACGTCGCCCTCGCCCTCCTTCTCCCGCGAGAGCGACAGGCGAATCGCCTGGGGAAGGTAGCGCTGAATGAAGCGCAGCCTGAAGGTGAGGAAGAGGTGCGTTCCAAAGAGCAGGATGAGCAGGGGAGGTCCCCACACCCAGTCGCTGACCGATTGGAGCGTGCTTTCGAGCGAGGTCATTCAGTTCTCCAGGAGCTTGATTGAATTGAAGGCACGGTAGCAGAGGGCCTATGCGGCTCAAAATTTGACGTCTCTGCTACGCTTCATTCGTGAGGATTGTGTATGCCTCGTCGGAGATGGCCCCCTACGCCAAAACGGGCGGCCTCGCCGATGTTTCGGCGGCCCTCCCGAAGGCCCTCGCGGCACGGGGACACGAGGTTCTCTGTTTCCTGCCGCGTTACGGCTCGATCCCTTTTCCTCCCGGGCGTTTCGTCGGTTCAGTTCATGTGCCGGTCGACCGCGTCCATCGCAGTGCCGGGTTCTATGAGAAGGAACTGGCGCCGAACCTGCGCGTGATCTTCGTCGAACACCCGCCTTTCTTCGACCGGCAGGGGATCTATGGCGACTCGAACGGCGATTTCGGCGACAACGAGTTCCGGTTCGCTTTTTTCTGCCGGGCCGTCCTTGAGTTCTGCCGCAGCCGCGGCTATCGGCCCGACGTGGTCCATGCCCACGACTGGCAGACCGGGCTTCTCCCCGTCTATTTGAAGGCCTTCTACACGGACGATCCGACGCTGCATCGGGTCCCTTCGGTCTTCACCATCCACAATCTCGCCTATCAGGGGCAGTTCTCCGCCGCAACACTTGGCCCCCTTGGCCTTCCCGCGTCGCTCGCCGCCGAGGACGCGCTCGAATGGAACGGCAACATCTCTTATATGAAAGGCGGGCTGCTTTTCGCCGAGGTCGTGACCACGGTGTCGCCTAGCTACGCGCGGGAAATCCAGACCTCCGAGTTCGGCCAGGGTCTCGAGGGCGTCGTGCGCTCTCGCGCGGAGGACCTCGTAGGGATTCTCAACGGCGTCGACTACGAAGAGTGGGATCCGCGGCACGATCCGCACATCGCGGCTCCCTACGACGAGATCGAACAGGCGGGGAAGGCCGCGTGCAAGAAGGCGCTCCTCCAGGAGTTCGGCCTTTCGCATGAGCCGGACCTTCCCCTGATCGGCATCGTCTCTCGCCTCGTGCACCAGAAGGGCTTCGACCTCGTGACCGAGGCCATGGAACCCTTGCTCTCCCGCGGCCTTCGCATGGTGGCGCTCGGATCGGGCGAGAGCGACGTCGAGGCCGGGCTGCGCGAGTTCGTGCGGCGAGATCCGCTCAGATTCGGCGTCCGCTTCAGCTACGACGCCTCGCTCGCTCACCGCATTGAGGCGGGCGCCGACATGATCCTCATGCCGTCGCGCTTCGAACCGTGCGGCCTGACCCAGATGTACAGCATGCGTTACGGCACGATTCCGATTGTGAGATCCACCGGAGGTCTCGCCGATACCGTGGAGCCTTTCGATCTGAAGCGAAAGAAAGGGACAGGTTTTGTCTTCCAGCACGAGGACGCCACCGGCCTGCTCTGGGCGGTCGATCAAGCCCTCGCTGCTTACGCCAAGCCGGGGCCGTGGACGGTGCTGATGCAGAACGCGATGCGTCGTGACTTCTCCTGGAACCTCTCGGCTGAAAGGTACGAGGCCGTATACTCACGGGCCCGAGTCACCGCCTGAGCGACGCTTTCTTCGTTCACCACGAGAGGTCAAAGCCAAACCACCATGTCCGACGTCATCGCCACCTTCACCGACCAGAACTTCGAAGCCGAAGTCGTCCAGTCCAAGGTTCCGGTCCTCCTCGATTTCTGGGCGGAATGGTGCCAGCCGTGCATCGCGATGGTGCCCGACCTCGAGAGCGTCGCCAACCAGTTCCAGGGGCGCCTGACCGTAGGCAAGGTCAATGTGGAGGAGAACGAGCACGTTCCTTTCAACTACAACGTGACCGCGATGCCCACCCTCATCCTGATCAAGGGCGGGCAGGTGGTCGAACAGCGTGTGGGCAAGATGAGCCGCGAGGCTCTCACCAAGCTCGTCGAACCGCACCTTTAGGATTTTTCCGTAAGCCTCCGGGGATGGATGGAATTCCCGACGGGTCGTCGAACGACAGTGAAGAGAGGGGCGTTGCTCGATTCCTGCTGCCGTACGTACTAACAGTAACCCCCTAACCCCTCCACCAACGAGAAAACTGTCAGGAGACAAGAAACGACGTGGCAAAGAATAATCAGCGTGACCCGAACCTTCGTGCCAAAACTGTGGCGCGCGTGAACCAGCTTTTGAAGGGTGGCCTCAGCAAGGCCGCGGCTTTCGAGAAGATCAGCGCCGAGACGGGGCGCGCGAAGGACGCGGTGCAGATGCTGTACTACCGGGCCGTCCGCGCGACCAAGGCCTCCAAGGCACCCGCGGGCCAGGCCGCTCCCAAGGCCAATCCGACTCCGACCGCGAAGCCGGTCTCCAAGGCAAGGAGGGCTCGTCGCTCCGCTCCCAAGGTGGCGGCGCCTTCGCGAGGTTCCGAGTTTCCGGCCCTCCTGAGTGGCGTCGCCACTTCGATCAACAACCTTCTCATGCATTTCGAGAGAACGGTTGAGGAGAACAAGACGCTCAAGGAGCACGCGAAGCGCCTGCAGGCGATCACCAGCCTGATCCGCGGGAAGTAGGAGCCTCAGTCGATCTCTTCGAACCGGTCGACGCGCTTCTTCGGCGCCTCGGCCGGTTCGGGAGTCTCGGCTGCCTGCAACGGCTCGCTCCGGGCGGGCCTGAGACGGGCTCGCACCTCGTCACGAATCTCCTCCTCCGTCGCGCCTTCCGCGCGGCCGAGGTACAGACCCGCCCACAGTCCCAGAAGAGGATCGGCGAAGTCGTAGCGCTTCTTCACCTGGACCAGCAGGCCCACCTCGACCAGCCAGCGCAGATACTGGCGTGACGCGCCCGCGGTCCTACCGATGTGAGGGAAAAGGTCGGTGAGGCGCTGGTCCCTAGCGCCCGCGACCACTTCCGCGGTGCGTTTCGCGACCGCGTAGCCGCGGCTCCTCAGCAGCAGCACCTCGTAGTGGCGCCGACACACCAGTTCAAGCGGAGCGCCCGGGCCGAGAAGGCGGACGAGTGACCGCTCGAGGTTTCTCGACTCGCGCATGTCGCTTGCGAGGGGGAGGAGTGTCGCCGCTAATCCCGAGGTGATTCCAATCGCGGCCGTCATTGCGTCCTTGTCACTTCGAAGTGAAGGGACACCCTCGAGGTCTTCGGGCGACAGGCCGGGCAGCGGCTCCATCCCGAAGTCCGGAAAGAGATCGGTGGCGAGGCCGAGGTAAGAGGATGTGAGGATCGCGCCGCGGGCCGCGCTGATCGCCCGCGCGAAGGGTGCTTCGACCTGACCGAGTTCGGGGAAGTAGGCGAGGGAGCGGATTTCCGTGACCTCGTCGACGAGCCAGACAAACGGCTTCTCTGCTGGACCCATGGCGAGAAGGTTGAGCAGGCGAAGAAGCGCCGATGAAGACTCATGCCGATCCGAAGCCCCTTCGGCGGCAAGGCCCCGGATCGCCTCCGCGTCCCGCTCCATGAACGGAGTCACGGATCTCGCGAGGGTTTCGAGAAGGTGTTCGGGTGTCGACGCCGCGGTGAAGAGATCGATGAACACGAAAGGGATCGAGGCTTCACGAAGAGCGTCGCGAGCCGCGAGCAGGCTGTGCGTCTTGCCCGCGCCGAGCGGCGCCAGCAGCAGCGTTTTTTTCCCCGAAGAAGCCGCCAGCGCCAGCGCCGAGGCGAAGGAGGCGCGCGAGGCCACGCTCTCCAAGGTCACACCAGCGGCGTTTTCATCTGGGTCTGTTTCGCGACTTCGATGGCCCGCTCATACCCGGCGTCGACGTGACGCACGACGCCCATGCCGGGGTCGGTGGTGAGAACCCGCGCAAGCCGCCGCGCCGCCGCCTCCGTTCCATCGGCGACCACCACCATCCCGGCGTGGAGTGAATAACCCATGCCGACGCCGCCGCCATGGTGGACCGACACCCAAGACGCGCCTGATGCCGTATTCACCAGAGCGTTCAGGATGGGCCAGTCGGCGACCGCATCCGACCCGTCGCGCATGGACTCGGTCTCGCGGTTGGGTGATGCGACCGAGCCCGCGTCCAGATGATCGCGGCCGATCACGATGGGCGCGCTCACGCGCCCGCTCTTCACGAGGTCGTTGAACACGGCGCCCGCCTTCGAGCGCTCGCCATACCCGAGCCAGCAGATGCGCGCGGGCAGTCCCTGGAACTTCACGCGTTCGCGCGCGAGCGCGATCCAGCGGTGAAGCGACTCATTCTCCGGGAACGTCGCGAGGATCGCCTCGTCGGTCGTGTCGAGATCGGCCGGGTCGCCCGAGAGCACCGCCCATCGGAAAGGGCCCTTGCCTTCGCAGAAGAGCGGGCGGAGGTATTCGGGCACGAAGCCCTTGATCTCGAACGCATCGGCGGCGCCCGCGGACTTCGCTTCGGCTCGGATGTTGTTGCCGTAGTCGAAGGTGATGGCGCCGCCGCGCTTGAACGCAAGCATCGCGTTCACGTGGTCGGCCATCGAAGCGCGAGCGAGTTGCACATAGCCTTCGGGGTTCGACGTGCGCAACGCCCGCGCCTCGTCGAGGGTGTGGCCTTTCGGGACGTAACCGTTCAACGGATCGTGGGCGCTTGTCTGGTCGGTGACGAGATCGGGCTTGAAGCCGCGCGCCACCAACTCGGGCAGGACCACCGCGGCGTTGCCGAGGAGGCCGATCGAGAGGGGGTGCTTCTTCGCTTTCGCCGCGGCCGCGAGTCCGAGTGCTCGATCCATCGAATCCGTGCTGATGTCGAGGTACTTCGTCTCCAGCCGCTTTTGGATGCGCGCCGGATCGACCTCGACCACGATCGCGACACCGTTGTTCATGGTGACGGAGAGCGGCTGCGCGCCGCCCATGCCGCCGAGTCCCGCGGTGAGTGTGATGGTGCCCGCGAGCGTCCCGCCGAAGTGCTGCCGCCCTGCTTCCGCGAAGGTCTCGTAAGTGCCCTGGAGAATCCCCTGCGTGCCGATGTAGATCCACGAGCCCGCGGTCATCTGGCCGTACATCATCAGACCTTTGCGGTCGAGTTCGTTGAAGTGCTCCCACGTGGCCCACTTTGGTACGAGCATCGAATTCGAGATCAGTACGCGTGGCGCATCCTCGTGGGTCTTGAAGATCGCCACGGGTTTTCCCGACTGCACGAGCAGGGTTTCATCGTTCTCCAGCCCGCGCAGGCTCTTGACGATCGCGTCGAAACAATCCCAGTTGCGCGCGGCCTTGCCGATGCCGCCATAGACCACCAGATC
>JAYUUU010000343.1:0-3129 GCA_043754395.1 Vicinamibacteria bacterium | reverse complement strand
AGGAGATATCGGGTGGAGGAGTCACCCGAGAGGAAAACCATCGTCGATTTCGGCCCGGTGAAGACACCGGGCATGGAGTCGTTGAGATAGACGACCAGATCGGACCTCTCGATGTCTTCGAGCAGAGAGGCGACGATCGCCGAACGCTGGGCCGCGACCGCAAGCACCTCGATGGCGCCCGGGCTCAGGGGACGGGTGTGAGCCCATGCCGACCAGGGCGAAGCGGAAGGCTTGGGCTCAGGTGGCGCATCGGCCAAGGCGCCTTCAACGGCTAGAAGTACGAGACAACCCGCGATGAATCTGTTGCGCATGGCCGTGGTCCTCCTGGATCGGTTATCCCGGTAGACGTGGCCTGATCTCCCAAGGTTTCCTCAGGAGGCGCTCCTGGAGCGGGCCCGCGCTGCCTCAAGCACTGCGCGTAATTTCACGATCTTGGATGAGAGTGAGATGCGGCACGCGAGGTGCTTGGGTCTTTCACGTCGTGATTATCGAGCGATGTCCTCGTAATCAAGGGCTCCGTGCTCGTGCGCGCGGCGCGGACGCGCACGGCGCGCGTCTTCTACTTGATGAACGCCCGGGCGTTCGCGAAGAATTTTTTTATCGACGTCCCGCGCGCATCAATCGAAATGAATCTCGAGCCGATTTCGTATGCGTTTCTTGAATCGACGGCCGCACGCCTCATGGCCCACTCAGAACCCGAGTCGCAGTTGGATGGACGGGTAAACGCGCTTCGCGTCCTTGAAGCGATTGTCTTCCCGCGGATCGAAGGCGGGGATGATGACGTCGGCGGCGATGATGAAGCGCATTCGGTGCAGCCGAAGGAGTTCCATGCCGGCCTCGAGGTGAGCCCCCGTGCCCTCCTTGTCGTCCACCCACACCATGCCGGCGCCGCCGCCTATGAATGGCGAGGACGGCCCGTCGGAAAACAGATAGGCGCCTCCCACGCCGAAGAAACCCGCCCCTGAACCTGATTCACCCCACTTCCCCGTGCCCTGCAGAGTGAGGTCCACGCGCCAATTCGCCGTTTCGCGCGTGTAGGCCGAGTAGAAACCGCCCGGGAACGCCGGGGCGCCGATGGTCCAGTGTCGTTCACTCGGCAGTTTCTTCGGTTCCTCGGTTTCCACCTCGACGACCGTCCGGATGCGCGCGGTCGATGCCACGCTCTTCCTCAAGACGACAGAGTCGGCGAGCCGCGAAACAACGACATCGGCCTCCTCAATTCCTGTCGCGGCGAGGCTCGCGACGCGTGAAGCCGAACCATCCCCCGCCAAAACCTCGAGAGACATCGGAATCCTGTTGCCCAGCCGTCCGACGCGGAGCACGAAAGCGCCATCGGTGACACCGCGCTCGCGCAGCGCCGTTTCGGTGAGCTGCTGCAGGGTGCGCACCAGGTCGGGGTCAAACCTGCCCGTGGCCTCGACGCGCACTGCGGTTTGGGCCCAAGCGGCGACGGGGGCCGCGCAGGTGAGCACGGCCATCGCCACGACGTTGATGAAACTCCGCATGTTCTTATCCTCTTCCTTCGCGAATCGGGCCAGGCCAAATCCCAGCCGCATCGCTGCAGGAAGAATGCGTTCATCGCGTAACGGAGTTCCCCGCCGGGTGTGACGCTTCGACCGGCGTCACGCCGGTTCAGGAGGAGCGGTCAGGCCCGCACGGCCACCCGCGCCGTCTCGGATCGACCACTCGCCAGGCTTCCAAAGGCAAAACTACCCAACACCTTCTGAGCGTGGTGAACTCGTAGCGGGTGAAGACGCGGCGACGGAGTTGGGAAAACCGGCCAAACCGAAGGCGGCCGCGAAGGCCGCTGAGCCACGAACAGCTGTGCCGGGCAACCGTTTCAGCCGTTCGCTAACCTCAGCAGGGTCGGCGCCGTCTAATCTCACAATGATGAGCGACTTCTTCTCCAATCTCCGCCAGACGCTCCGCGGCCTGCGCCGCAGCCCGCTCTTCGCCTCGGTCGCCATCCTCTCCCTGGCCCTCGGGATCGGCGCCAACACCGCAATCTTCACCCTGATCGATCAGATCCTCCTGCGGAAGCTGCCGGTCAAAGCACCCGAAGAGCTGGTGATGGTCTACCAGCGGGCGAACAACATGGGCAGCAACATGGGGTCGCGGATGAACTCCTATCCGCTCTTCCAGGACCTTCAGCAGAAGGCCGAGCCGTTCGCGGATGTTCTGTGCCGGCGCCTCGCATCGGTGTCGCTCGCGGTGGGAGAGCAAACGGAGCGGGTCGAGGCCGAGATGGTCTCGGGCAACTACTTCACCCTGCTCGGGGTGAAACCAGCACTGGGCCGCGTGTTCAATCCGAAGGAGGACGATCAGGTCCCAAACGGGCACCCTCACGTGGTTTTGAGTCACGCGTATTGGGTGAGCCGCTTCGCGCGGGATGTGGGTGTGGTCGGAAAGACCATCCGCGTTAACGACTATCCGATGACGATCGTGGGCGTCTCGGCCGAGGGTTTCGCGGGCCTCGACCCGGCCCAGGCCCCGCAGATTCGCGTGCCGATCCAGATGAAGGAAACCATCATGCCGACAAACGCATGGTTGAAGATGGAGGATCGCCGCGCGCGGTGGGTGCAGGTCTTCGCCCGGCTCAAACCCGGACAGACAATCGAAAAAGCTCAGCCGCCGCTGCAGGGCTTGTTCACGCAAATCCGCGAGTACGAGATGAGCCTGCCTGGAGCGAAAGACTGGTCGGCGTATTCAAGGCGTGAGTTCATGAAAGGCCAGCTGCTTCTCGCGAGCGCGGCGATCGGCTATTCCTCCCTTCGAAACGACTTCTCTACCGCTCTGGTGGTGCTGATGTGCATGGTCGGCCTGGTCCTGCTCATCGCCTGCGCCAACGTGGCGAATCTCCTGATCGCGCGCGGCCTGATGCGGCAGAAGGAGATCGCGGTGCGGTTGTCTCTGGGAGCCACGCGAGGCCGCCTGGTTCGTCAGCTTCTGGTCGAAAGCGTCGTGCTTTCGCTCGCGGGCGGGGCGCTCGGACTGGCGCTGTCATTCTTCATGACCCGCGGGCTCATCGCCTTGATACCGCAGTCGGGTCAGCCGCTTCTGATCACCCCTCATCCCGATCTGCGGATCCTGTCATTCACGTTCGCGCTCACTCTGCTCACCGGGATCGTC
>JAYUUU010000342.1:0-2827 GCA_043754395.1 Vicinamibacteria bacterium | reverse complement strand
CGGGCCGCGCGAGGCTTGAGGAACGAGAGGACGACCCACGAGATGGGGCAATAGACCGCGAACGTTCCGTAGATGAGGACTCCCCGGGCGAGAAGCCTCATGCGCGCGAGCGAGGTCTGGAGCGCGCCGCGGGCCACCAGGCCCCCAAGCTTGATGCGCGCAACGAGGGAGTCGCTCCGCTCTCGGCCGAGACGGCCTGCCAGGAAGAGCGCCCTGGTGTCGTTTCGCCGGATCTTGCCGGAAGAGGTTTTAGGCACCGAACCTGGCGGCGTAAGACGGATGACATCGGGCGGGGCGCCAATGGCGTTCGCCACTTTCTCGAGGATCCGTGCCTCGATGGCGTCTCGCTCCGCCCGCGTCGTGGCCTTTGTTTCCGCCACGATGACTACCTGCTCGGTGCCGCTTTGAGCATCGATCACGCCAAAAGCGGCGACACACCCTTTGCGAACACCCTCCGCCTCGGACGCGGCCTCCTCTATCTCCGCGGCCACGAGGTTGCGGCCGCCTCGGATGATCAGATCCTTCATCCGGCCCGCGATGTAGAGCTCGCCCTCCGCGATGTAGGCGAGGTCCCCGCTGTCGAGGAAGCCGCCCTCACTTCTGATCGCGGCGGTCGCCTCTTCGTTTCGGTAGTAGCCCGCGGTCATCGAAGGGCCGCGGAAAAGGAGCCGGCCCACTTCCCTTTCCGGAAGAGTCTCTCCCGCGTCATTGACCACTTTGATCTCGTGCTCGGGCAACGCCCGTCCGGAAGAAACGAAGACATTCGCCTTCGTGTCACCCGCGGAGGCAGTCGCAGCATGCCCCTTCTCGAATGCGGCGCGATCCACGAGATCGAACTTCGGTCCGCGCTGGACCGGAGGAAAGGAGAGGCCCACCGAACACTCGGCGAGGCCGAAGACCGGCATCATGGTTTCCCGTCTGAAGCCGTACTTCGAGAAACGCTTCACGAAGCGTTCGATGGTCTCCGGCCGCACCGGCTCCGCTCCGTTGAGCGCGCATCGCCAGGACGAGAGATCAATGCCTTCGATGTCCTCATCGCGAATCCGGCGTACGCAAAGCTCATAAGCGAAATTAGGGGCCGCGGACATCGTGCCCCGGCGCCGGTGGATATCGTGGAGCCATCGCTCGGGCCTCGCCAGAAACGAAAGAGGCGAACGAAGGGCCAGCGGGTAGGCCGAGGCCATGGTGAAAAGCCAGCTGCCGATGAGGCCCATGTCGTGATACAGCGGCAGCCAGCTCACGCCCATCTCCACGGCGCGCGCGTCGAGGCCGAAACCGATGGCGCGGATATTCGCCATCAGATTGGCGTGGGTGAGGAGAACTCCCTTGGGCGCTCCTGTGCTGCCCGACGTGTATTGGATGAACGCGGGATCGTCGGGCTTTGATTCCGGCGAAACTCTCGGCTGGGCCTGAGCGCTCTTTGAGAGTTCATCCCCGGTGACTACGTCCTCGAGCGTTGGCACCTTTGCTTTCAGAATCTCCGCGATGACTTTCGCGCGCGAGAGCGTGATCATGATTCTCACGCCGGCGGAACGCAGGATCGCGCTCTGGCGCTCCGCGTACTCCGCGAGCCGGTCGAGACGAATCGGGGGATAGATGGGGACGGCTACCGCCCCCGCGAGCAGCGTGCCCTGGAAGGAGCTCAGGAAATCGAAGCCGGTGGGGAGCATCAACGCGACGGTGTCTCCGCGCGATATGCCGCGGCTCGAAAGACCCGCGGCGATCCTCGAGGCCGCGCTCAAGAGTTCACCGTAGGTGATGTCGCGTTCGGCTCCATCATCTTCGGTAAGGAAGACGGTCACGCGATCCGGCGCCTCCTCGGCGCGTGCCGCGAGTGCTCGATCGACGGTGGCGGCCAGGTGCAACGGGCCGGTCGGGATCAGCGCGGGTTCAGCGGTGATCTCGCGATATGTGTGCCGGTCGGGAATCGACGGAAGGGGTGCCCCTGAGAGGGCAGCCGCGATTTCGGCGCACGTTTCCGCCTGGAGGGCTTCGTCTGGAAGCGACCGGCTTGCGCGCCGCTCGATTCTGGTGATGAGTTCGACTTTCTCGAGGCTGCCCAGGCCGATGTCCCGCTCGAGCGACGCCTTTTCGTTGACGGCCCGGGCCGCGCGTTCGCCGCCGGTTTCAAGGGCCAACGCCCGAGCTTCGGCGAGGACGATCTCGATCGGCGATGGGTCCAGGGCGCCGCTCACGTGGCCACCGCCCTCGGAGTCGGCGGTTTGACCGAGGCGCTTGCCGGCCGCGGATGTTTACAATGATGAGGCCTCGCCCCGCATCCGGGGAGGCGCATCAACGCGGAGAAAACATGCAGCAAGTGGGAATGGCCGAAATCCAGAAGATCTTCGAGATCACCGACCCGATGGGAATTCATCGGGAGAGCCTCATGATCCCACTTGGCCCGAAGAATCCAGGATCGGTGAAGCGGAAGCCGAATGGAAAGTTCGAAATCGTGGTGGATAGCTCCATGGACTTCGAGGTCTGGCTGAAGGGCCTGGCGGAAGCGCTTTTGGCCGCAGGGGCCTGAGGAAAAAAAGAAAAGCGGCGCCATAAGCGCCGCTTCTCAAACGGATGCGTGGGCTCGTGCTTACGCGCCGAACACCGCGTCCTTCGCAGCCTTCGCGATCACGAACTTGAGGCGCTTCCTGGCCGGAATGCGGATTTCGGCGCCGGTCTGGGGGTTGCGACCCTTGCGAGCCTTATAAGCGCGCACCACGAGCTTGCCCACGCCGGGGATCACGAAGCCGTTCTTCGCTTCCTTGTGAGCCAGACGAGCGAGCTCCTCGAGGTACGACGCCGAGGTCTTTTTCGGGATCGACGTTGCTTC
>JAYUUU010000341.1:0-2976 GCA_043754395.1 Vicinamibacteria bacterium | reverse complement strand
CATGCGTTTGCTCTTCGGCGCGCTGGCCCTCGTAACCGCCCTCTTCGTCGCCCGCTCGCGGGATGGCGCCCGCATCTCTCGCGCAGTCTTGTGGCTGGCACTCGCCGGACACGCGATCGCCTGGGTCGCCACCACTTACCCGCTTCCAAACCTCTATGCCGCCAACGGCAGCATGGACCGCGAGAATCACCTTGGGTGGGCGAACGTTGTGGCCCTTGGCTTTTCGCCCCTCTACACGTTTCAGGTGAACCACATCCATTTCGAACCGCTCTGGCCGCTGATCACCGCTGTGCTCGCCGGCTACGACGTGGACCGGGTCGCGCTCGTGATGCACTGGGCGTCGCTGTTCGCGGGCCTCGGCCTCATTTTTTCGGTTCGGTTCGTCTGGGCTCGGTTGGCCCCGGGCGACGATCGGTTGAGGACTGAGGCAGCATTCGCGGCGCTCGGCGGCGTGCTGCTGCTCGCCGCCCCTGGAGACTTCTGGGGCCCGTTTCGAAATCCCTGGGCGCTGACCCTGCTGCTCAAACCGAACCACGCGCTCGGACTGATTCTCGTCCCCCTCGCCGCTTTGGCCCTCGCGCGAGCCGAGGGTTGGAAGTCCCGGCTCTTCGCGGGCTTCGTGCTGCAGCTTGTCGGCTGGGCTTTTGTGATCCACATGGCGCTTCTCGTCGCAGGTTTCATCACTTTCGTCTGCCTTTCCTGGATCACGAAGCGCGCCGAGCGCTCGAAGGATTTCATCGACGTGGCGGTTGCGGTCGGGGCCAATCTCGCGATCGTGAGCCCGTACCTGGTCATGCTTCTGGTGGGCTATCCGATTGTTCATGAGCGAGGCTTCCTCTCGGGTCCACCGGACCGGGCCCTTGAAGGCACCTTCCGCCTCGGTCTCCTGCTGGTGTTGAGCGCCTTCGGGGCATGGGGCTCCTACATGAGCGGAGGCCGGCTCGGGCGCATCCTCTCGGCCCAGTGGCTGACCGCGCAGATCATCTGGCAGGCGTATCCGCTCCTCAGCCTTTTCGGCATGGCTCGCGAGCAGGACGAAGTCCTCTATTGGTGCCGTTTCTGGACCGGCATGTTCGCGGGTGCTGGAATACTGCGCGCCGCAAGCTTGACGCTTCAACGCCTGAAGGGCCGCGGCACGAGCGTGACTTCTCAACTGGGTGCCGGGGCCGCCCTCTCACTCCTGCTGCTCCTACCGTCTCTCCTGCCCGCGTGGTGGGACCCACCGACCATGGACCGGTACTTTCAGACTGCGCGGCAGCCGATTCCCGACTGGATCGCCGAGCCGACCCGCTTCATCAGGACGAGCACACCGAAAAGCGCGGTGTTCCTGGGTGATCGCAAGTACGCTCGATGGATCGCGGCCTACGGCGCGCGGCGCGTCCTCTTTTCCAATTCTCTGAATGCGCCCACCAACGCACAGCGAAGAATGGACGTTGAGGGCGCGATCCTTCACGGTGCATCGAAACCACTCGTCATCGAAGGAATGGAGAAATACGAACTGCAGTACGTCCTCGTGACCGGAACTCCGATGGAACAGGCCCCGACGGTGACGATCGATGATCTGCTGCGCAGGCCGTACCTTCAAGTCGTCTACGACCGCACCTTCGCCGAAGATCGCGTGGTGATTCTCCAGATCGTCCCGGGTGAGAGGCTTCCGAAGGCAGGCGGATCTTGATGGGGGTGGCGGAGGTCCTCCAGGAATCGCGCAGGCTGGCTTCGCAGGAAGCGTTGATCCCGGCCCTTCGAGGGATTCTCTTCCTGTTCGGCCTTGTCGCCGCCTATGGCTGGTGGAAGCGTCGACCCCGGGTCGCTCTCGCACTGCTTGCAGCGGGTGGATTCGTGAGCCTTGGTTTCTGGTTGATTCAGATCGACGCGCCCTTTGGAAACGGGACGGATGTTGCGCTCACAACGCAGTGGGCACAGGCGGGAGTGAACGTGGTCGCAGAGCCGCGTGAAGGGGGTTACGTATGGGGCACTTCCGCCGAGCGCTCGCTGGTCGCGACTCTGGCGGCTCTTGGCCTGCCACCAGGCGTCGTCTTCAACACACCACAAATGGCCGCCCTGTTGTGCCTCGTGTTCCTGGCGCTGGTCCCGCGGGCCTTCATTCGGAATCCGGCAACCGCCGCCTTCGCGGGCTGTCTCGCGCTCGGGGGCGGACTCTGGCCAGGTCAGGGGCCTTATGGCGGTGTGTTGCGGCGGCCGGCGCATCTCCTGGTGGTGATCGGGTTCGTGCTTTTGGCGGCGGCCCTCGTGCGAATGCCGCGGGCGCGGGGCATGTTTGGTCGGTGGCGCTTCGGACTGATCCTGGGTCTTGTCAGCGTCGCGGTGCTCGGTCGAGCCTGGAGCGGCGGCGCCGAGCCTGGACTCTTTTCAGCACTGGCCCTCGCGGGCGCCACCATCGCCCTCGCCGCCCCCCTCCGGGTTACCGCGCGATCTCTCCTCCCATCGTCGCCTTCCGCTGTTCGATTGTCGGAGGCGCTTCTTCTCCTCTGCGCTTTCAGCGGAAGCGGGATCTTCTGGTGGAATCCCCCAAGGGCCCTTCCCGGTTTCATCGAGGCCAGGGAAGGTGGCGCGATGCTCCGAAAACCCCTGGATTGGATCCGGGCCAACGTGCCCAAGACGAGTGTGGTCCTGGCGTCGCCTTCCTACAGCGCGCAGATCGCCACGTTCACGGGGCGCCGCGTGCTCTTCCCGCCGCAGGGCGACCCGCGACCGATGTCCGAGCCCTTCCGTCGGGCAAGATTCGCCGAGTCCCTCCGAAAGGGCGAACCCATCGCCCGGCTGGCTGAGGGTTTCTCGGTCACGCACCTGTTTCTGGGACCGGGGGAGAAGACGCCGCCAAAACCTGAGACCGAGGATACGAAAGAGCCCAGGCTCGGCCTGGTCCTCGTGTATGAGGACGTCGAGGACTTCCGGATCTTTCGGCTCTTAAAGAAATAGACTGCGCTCCCGCATGTACCAGGAGCACCGAGTCAC